>DATHTZ010000594.1:0-1602 GCA_035462675.1 Nitrospiraceae bacterium
GAAGTTTATGAACCCCCAGCTCCGTCTTTACATCAGCCCCCTTGTCATACACCCGTACTTTTTCAGCCGGATCCAGATCATTCCATACCAGCATCTTCTTCTGACCACCTACCAACGTCGTCCGCACCTTGACCGGCGAAAGCCAATTCACATTGATATGAGCCAGCACATTGTTGGCGAAATACACCGTCAGATGCGCAACATCTTCCAGGCTGTTCACATGTGCGCTACCCGTCGCCACCACCAAATCCGGCTCCAACCCAACCAGATAATCCATGATGGACAAATCATGCGGGGCGAGATCCCACAACACATTGACGTCATGCTGGAAAAGCCCCAAGTTAACGCGCGTCGAATCATAGTAATAGAGAGGCCCCAGAGTCCCATCGTCGACCAACTGCTTGATCTTTCGAACCGCGCCGGTGAAGAGGAATGTATGGTCCACCATGATCTGCAGATTCTTGCGTTCGGCGAGTTCGACGAGTTCCTCCGCTTGTGCGGAGGTCGCCGTAAAGGGCTTTTCAACAAACACATGCTTGCCATTCTCAAGCGCTTTCTTGGCCAGCTCGTAGTGGTACGAAACCGGCGTCACGATGGCCACTGCGTCGATTTCCGAAGACATGACAATATCATCTGCTTCGGTCATCAGGCGGACATTGGGATGCTGAATTAACACCCGAGCCAATGCCAAAGGGTTCTTATCGCACACGGCCACCACTTTGCAGTCTTGGTGGCCCGAGAAGTTCCGGACAATGTTCGGACCCCAGTACCCGTACCCGATGACTCCAAGTTTAACCATGGCTTCACTCCCTAAAGATATTATGCCCGTTGATAAAAAACATCTCTTCAGAACCTATAGCACCTAGGTCACCGAGGATATTTCCTCTCTGGGTTCAATTCCCTCCAACGCGTGGTGTTGGCAGATTCTGATCTGCAGGCGACTGTTCTTCTCGACGCTTACGTCCACTCCCAATATTTCCATCAAACGTTGCTGAATTCGGACGGACACCTCCACCGCAGAATCTTGCCCCAAAACTGTTAAAACCCCTCCGACGATGCGTCCCTTGCGATACCAGCCGATATAGTCCGTCTCCCGAAGAGTACGGAACAAGGCCGTAACCACTGTATCAGCCATGTCGCGATCCATTTGCAGGATCAATCCCTGCTTGTCGGTGGAATAGATGAGAAGGATATTGAATGAATAGCCCGAGCGTTCCGAGCGCTTAGATTCGCTTGCTAACAAGAACTGGAAGGCTTGCTCGCTATACATACGCTCTTCTGTTGTGTGAGACGCGCAAAAACTGCCGTGAAGACCATGGGGAACTTGCCACCCCACCACTCACAAAACCTCCTGAGAATAAAGGATTTTGTCCCACAAACGATTCCTGCAATGCGCGCCATACTATTCTTGCATTACTCTTTGAACAATACTCTTAAGGTAGGGTGGGACCCCCTACCTATGCACTATTGTTTAATCCAAAAGTCACAGAGTGGGCAATTCGATGACATAGAGTCAGAAATTCGATGACGCTGTTGAGCGGTGGCCCCATTCGTTTGAACAGCAGCCCGAGTTTCTTCAGTGGATTCTCTGCTGATTCTTAC
>DATHTZ010000595.1:0-13469 GCA_035462675.1 Nitrospiraceae bacterium
GATGCCATGTGGCAGTAGCATAAGTGCAATTTGGCTGACATCGGAGGAACGGCATGCTACGTACAGCGGACATCGTCGAGGCGCTCGGAGGTCGAAAGGTTCTGAAACGGCAGATCTCGAACTTGAATGAGCTGCGGCAAACCGTGGGCGCAGGATTGCCCTACGCGTCGCTCGAAGCGGTGATGGTGAAATTCGGGCTCGCTCGTGGGGAGGCGGCATCTGCCCTGCATCTGCCGCAGCGAACCATCGCGCGCCGCAAGAAAGAGCGCAAGCTTCGTGCTGGCGAGTCGGATCGGCTGCTCCGGCTTGCCCGTCTTGGCGCGCAGGCCGCGAATGTTTTGGGAAGCGAGGAGAAAGCCGCCAGATGGTTGCGAAGGCCCAACCGTGCCCTGGGCAACGAGGTTCCCTTGGAGCTTCTCGAAAGCGATATCGGGACTCGGCAGGTCGAGGAAGTCTTGGGGCGAATTGAGTATGGTGTGTATAGTTAGCCTCGGCCATGCGCGTCTGGCGAATCATTCCCAAGCTTCATCTGTCTCAAGCCTTTGATGGCGAGGGGGCTCGACGGTTTGAAGGGCGCTGGAACGGTTTAGGTAAGCGGGTTGTCTATGCGTCTGCGACTTTGTCTCTTGCAGTCCTCGAATTCTTTGTGAACCTTGACCGGGATACAGAGCCGGATCAACTCGTTGCCGTCTCCGCCGACATCCCGGATGACACGCGCATTGGATACATTGAAGTCTCGGACCTTCCGAAGAACTGGCGCAGCTATCCTGTGCCGGAAGAGTTGCAGGATTTGGGAACGGCGTGGGTGGCACGTGCTTCCGCGGCGGTGCTGGTCATCCCATCAGCAGTGATTCCCGAAGAATGCAATTACCTTTTGAACCCCGCCCATCCCGATTTCAAACGATTTCGCCTCAACAAGCCCGAGGCATTCCACTTCGATCCGCGCATGTGGAAATGAAGGCCGAGTTTCCAATCTCCCTCGCCCTTCCAGGGATCCAGAAAAGACTCCCTCCTGATGCTTCCGAGTGTTGAGGTTCTGGGCCAGGGATTCTCAGCATAGACGGTGTGAGTATCGTTGAAGTCTGAGGCGACCGTGGAAGAGCGCTTGACAGAAGAGCAGTACAGGAAGCTGTTCCAGCGTCTTTTCCCGAACAGGCTTACTGATCCGTCTCTGGTGCAAAAACTGGCACCCGAGGGGTGGGAGCGGTCTCAGCTGGTGCTTGTATATCACCCGACGGCGGAGCAGGTGTATGAAGAAACGTTGCGGTTTCGTGACAATCTCAGGCGGTTGAGGAGGAAGACGTCGCCGCCTGAAGAGGAACCGCAGATCATGCTCGACACTCTCCGCCGAGAGATGCCGGTTGATGCGCCGAAACCCGCGAAGGAGTGCGCTGATCTGCTGGGCTGCTGCTTGCGGGACGTGTTTGCCGACAACCATGATGTGTGCACCGCCGAGGGTGTGCTCGTCGATCTGGGATCTTTCCGCGCCGCGGCCTGTTTCGTCGCGGACTTTCGACATCGCCGGGCCACTCCGAGGCACGGCTCAACGACCGCAGAGATTACATCGAATTCTACCTTGGCACCTGGATGGTCCAGCACCGCACAGATCTGACGCCGGTCTACGAACTGATCTTTCATCGTATGCAGCAACTCGGCTTGGATTGGCGGTATGCCCACCCGCGGCTCATGCTTGTGGACCTTCGCCCGCTCCATGAGGCGTTGGAGAGCGAGAACGTTCCAGAAGCGGTCAGGTACGATCCAACGGAGAACTACTGGCGCGAGCGAAGAGAGGCGGCGCGTGATGCCGAGGTGGCCGATCTCCGGCGGAACCTGGATGAGGCCTACAGGAAATCCAGGGAGGAAGCCCGACACGACCCGCCTCCCGCCACGGTGCGCGCATATCAGCGGGTGTGCGGCCGTTTCCCTGCTGTTTGGCCTCCCGAAGGCGAGGGCGAGTATAGCAGTTAACCCCAAGGTGGCACGGAAAAGGCCCTACAGCCTCTACGGCGCCGGCGTTCGACCGTCGCGTGATCCTGTCGACACCTCAGTGTGGATTGATCATCTGAGGCTGGGGAGCGTCTTAGGTCTCTGCTTCAGGATGACCAGGTTGTTCTGTGTCATCCGTTTGTGATCGGTGAGTGAGCCTGTGGCAACTTGCGCAACCGCAACGAGATCCTTCACCTATTGGAAGCGCTGCCAGAGCTCCCGTTGCCGATCATTCCAAAGTCCTGCACCTGATCAATGCTCACCGGCTGTACGGCCAAGGACTGGGGTGGATCGATGCGCATCTGCTTGCATCGGCCCTGCTCACAGGGTGCGAATTGTGGACCTCAGACCGGCCTCTCCATGCGCTCTCTGCGTTGCTAGACGCCTTCATCTTCAACTCCATTCAGTTCTGGAGTGGGAGCAATCCCGTCAAGGCCGACGATGCGGGAGGCAACAGAACGACCCGCGTCGTCCAGCTGGGCGGGGTCACCGTGACGATGTTCGAGCGTGATCGAGGCGCGACGGTGACCTATGAGTGGAACGGAATCGTCGAACGGCGCGCCACCATCGAAACGAATGCGACGGGCTATCGTTTGATCGATGAGACCGGAGCCCTGCTCGCGGAGGCGGAAAAGGACTGGATGGGAGCGTCACGCTCCTCGATCGCGACTGCCAAGTGGTTAGACAATGGACCTCCGATCAACTGTTGGCACTGGCGAGAGAGACCAAGTACTGAGAGGAACCTAGGTGGAAGCACACTGATCGGTGATCGAATGGACGGCCAGATCAGAAAGCAACATCTGGCAATGCGTCGACAGTCGGGAGCCCGTGGTCTTGGTCAATACCTCCAGGAGGATAGATCACTTGAGGATCAGAAACGAACGCCCCCGGTCTTTGCTTCAGGATTACCCTTATGGGAGTGTCTGTGAAAGTGGGGGAGGTTCATTGACTGATGCGAGGTTAGCCCGTACGTCTTGAGAAGTTCCAAGATGTCGTCGATGATCGTGTGCTCGGTCTCGGTGAGCAGCTATGGCCAGGGAAGGCGGTCTCAGGAATGCTGGCAGGGGGATTCTTGCGGCGAAACCGTTTGTCATGTAGGCGCCTGTTCATCGCATTAACTTCTCAACTGAAGCTCTGGGAATTAGAATTGTTCCTACCCCAACAACTTCTGCCGTCTCTACCGCCACGCTTCTGACGTTCACTTCTATAGATTCCAGATCCATCTCCGCATACGTGCCCATAACGATCGCATCAACACCGAGTAGACCTCCAATTCTCTTTACCGATACATCATCGAAGATGGCCCTCAAAGATAAATGTTGTTCATCCATGACCCTTTGCAACTGTGGGCGTTCAATGACCTTTGCTGAGGAGGTCATATAGACTTGGTTCGTAAGCTTGTCTGTCAGATAGTTACCAAGGGGTGTGTTCGTATTCTGGGCAGCGTTAGTCAGAGGCAAGATGGCAAGTCGAGAAATATGATGCCCCTTCATGCCAATTGAAAGCTGGCCTGCCAGGTCTTTGAACTGTGCCTGAATAGGTCCGAGATTAATTACCTGAGGCATTGGCTCAAAAGACGTCACCGGCATCTCTGGAGCAGTCTCATTGATTCCTGCCACACGTCCGTCTACTCCATAGTAGATAGGGAGACGTTTCTTCTCACCAATCATCAGTTCTGCCGGAGTGAAGATGACCTCAGCGATTCCAATCGTCAGCAAGTCATAGATGAGATACAGACCAGCCCGAGCTGAACTGGGTTCATTATTGACTTCGAACTCGTAAATGTCAGTCCGCGCTCCATAGCTGGTCGGGTGTGACTCTTTAGGCTGACCCAATTCCAGTTCCACCTCTCCCTTGGTTGAGCCAACACGCAGGCTCTGTAGATTAGGATCCTTATGCCCACTGAGTGCCATGCCGATCGAACATCCGCTTAGAGTACTTGCCAACACAAGGCCGGCCATGAGCCTCACGACATACTTGTAGCGACGGTGCTCCATCATGTTCTCAGGTATGTACTTTCCACGATGGGGTCAAAGATGCATTGATTGCACAGGGAGGCGCGGTAGGGACGAATAGAGAAGGGCATAGGAGCCTCGCAAGGAGACCTATTGTAGGAATGCATCACTCAAACTGCAAGGACCAAGAGGGGAAATGGTGGTATCCAAAGGGGAATGATGGTGTTCAAGATTATATACTTGCCGCTGTTATTCATTGAAGACCGGGGAGCATGAAGAACAGAATTCAGCGAGGCTCACAGTTGATGGGAGGATGTTGACAATTCAAGAACCTCTACATAACATTGCAGGCCACCGGTACTAGCAAGATGGCGATACGGCAGGTCAGGTTTTCACGTAAAGTTCCCTTTTTTCCTCTCGGCGGAGACTCCTGATTTTGAATCAGGTCTTTCCCAATTTACCCCGGCAAGGGTCCCCCAATAACTGCAAGTTGGCCCTCTTGCCTGGTCATTCCATCAGTTGTTCACCGCATACATGCACGCATTGTTGAAGTTCCTTCAGAAGGAAGGAAAAAATGACGAGAGGAATGAGAAGCCTATTGTGCCTGACTATCATGGGGATAGTGTTTACAGGTTGTACGAAAATAGTCTTCATGGGTAGCACAGGGGGACTGGACCAGAGAATAAGGATTACTTCAGATCCTCCTGGTGCACAGGTTTTCCTCATGGGCTCCATACCTCTCGGCGAGACCCCACTTCTGGATGTCAAAATTGAACGAACAAACGATACGTTCCTGACTTTTAAGAAGGAGGGATATGAAGACCAAAATCTCCTCCTGAGACATCACTATCACGTCGTGCTGAGTCCGAAGAAGGCTTCCCGTGAACAAAGGGAGCAGGTTGCACGAATCAAGACAGCGAGGAATCTCACGCTGATAGGGTATTCAGAAGTTCAACAAAATTTGGCCGTTGGGCATGGAGAATATCTCGCAAGTCTATTGGCAACGTTGAGGGTGCCAGATTCTGAGCAAGGTAATGCGATACGTCAGTTACAGGAGCTTATGGCGGATTCAGCGGACCCGTTAGATTTTTCGGACAAGGTTCTCGATCGTTTTCATGTGTCACGGTTCCAGTGAAACAGGCCGGATTTGATCCCCTAAAATCTTCAGATGAAGAATACGGTACTCCGCAATCCATTAGCAGAAGCTCAGTGCCGCATTTAACAGCGACCTTCGCAGTTTTTTGCGTGCTCGCATCCGGGTGTGCCTTTACCGATGCCACAGTGAATCTACCCCGCCGCTTGCAGTGAGAGATCAATATGCAGACGATCGTGGAAGAGAGCTTGTGGTGGCTGAATCGCTCGATGATCGGGTCGTTCGGGATCGGATTAGCATGAAGAAGAACGGCTATGGTATGGACACGGCCAGCATCCTTGCAAACGGGTATGTGGTGAAGTGCCAATCCGCGCGGTTGAGAAAAGAACTCGGGGCTGCAGTCGATGGCGGAACGTGAGCGGATTCAGCGCATCTTCATCGTAGACCAACGAAACTTTTCGCTGTACCATCTTGCCAAACCGGGCAAGTTTATGATCGTTCCATAACATTGCTGCATTGAGTCACACAACGATCAAGGCTATGTCGATGGGTCCGAACAGAGGGGTTTCCACCAGAGGCCGTGATTGAACTGGCAGGCTGCTGCGTCGCCATCCGTCATTTTTCGTACGAAGGCGTGAAGCTCACGAAGGACTGACGAGCCTTTTTGGATCGCGAGCGACCTGACATCTGCGTCTTTGGCCACACGCACCAGCCGAAAGTTGATCCGTACGACAAGACGCTGCTATTCATAGTGAGTCAGGTGTTCCCAGCTTACGCGGTTAGTCATGCTATACTCCGCCCGTGCTCGAAATTCTGTAAAAACTGTCTGGGGTGGGTAGAGAAAGGTAGCCTCTGCTATGAGGAAGTCAATTTCTATACTGTTCGTTCTGTCCCTGACCTGTTCTCCTGCGAGCCTCACATTTGCTACACCCAATCCCGATACTGGGCCAGGCTGCGGGTTGGGCAAGAAGTTGTGGGAGGGCTGGAAAGGTCAAAAACAGATCGCGCCGCAGTTTTTCATGGCTAGCACCAATATGACTGGCAGTTACTCGTTTTCCATCAGTTCAGGAACTTCTGGCTGTAGTAATGACGGAAAAATATGGGACAGCGAGAAGGCGAGCCTCTTCATTGGAATCAATTACGCCAGCCTTTCAGAGGATATGGCTCGTGGAGGCGGTGAGCATCTTGCATCGCTAGCAACTCTTATGCGCGTGCCGTTGGAGTATCAGCCTGAATTCTTTGCGGCGGCCCAAAAGCGCTATCTGTCCTTGGTTCACCATGGAGAAGATGATTCTGCTTCGATCCAGGAAGCTCTGCGCGAGGCGAACATCGCTCAGCCAGCGCTTGCCAAGCTGCAGGTCGGCAAGCACTGATGTAATGTGGAGGAGTAATCGTCCGCGACCTGTAGCTATAGATCTCTTGGATTTACAAAAATTCTTCTGGCCGAGGTTTTCTTTTTATTGTATATACGAGATCAGTGGTGCGAGATCTTGCACGCCCACATTTATCAGGAGGATGCTTTATGTCCAAGGGATTCATAGTCGCCCAGATTGTCACAGCGTTTCTTGTTGCCCAATCTGGGGTTGCTTTAGCGAGTGGGACATCTGATCTCGGACCTGGCTGCGGATTGGGAAAAGTCGCATGGCAAGACTCGAAGATAGATACCAATACCGTAGGAGCCCAACTCTTAATCTCTACAACGAATAACACGATCCTTCCATGGCAGGCATTTGGGATTACCACCGGAATCTTCGGCTGCAAGAACAATGGTAAGGTGTGGGCCGAGGAAAAGACGAATATGTTTGCTGCCATCAACTTCCAGAATCTCTCGCAAGAGATGGCCCAAGGACAGGGTGAGCACCTGGCTTCGCTGGCAACCTTGATGGGTGTACCAGCTGAGCATCAGGCTGAGTTCTTTGCCATGACCCAGGATCGATATACCTCTTTGGTGAAGGCAGGGGAAGCCTCTCCAGTTGCGATGGTGAAAGCGATTAACGACGCGATTACCACGCATCCAGTCCTTGCTCAGGTTTCGGCTCATTAACAACCGAGACAGGGCTTCAAGGTTGAACTCGAAGCCCCATGTCTTTCTGGCCCGCTGCTTGTACACCGCCCTACTGCTATTCATTCTGCTTCTCTTTTCAACCTTGCCGGTTGGTGCTGGCGAGCCTCCCGAGAATGCCTACCTTGTCGAATTGATCGATAAGGGTCTGCTGGCCAAGCTCGCCAGCGAGCGAGAGTGGCATCTTCTGCTCCACTATAGAGAAAATCTTTTCGGGGGCCATACCAGTGAGCAGGACGACCCGGGATTTTTCATGTCGCCCGATGGGAAAACTGACCCACAGGCAGAACTCGACGCGACGCTGAAGCAATTCTTCTCTGAGGAACTTGTTGGGCGCTCGAGGCAGCCGGCTCAATGCGCTTTTATCGCCCGATACCACTGGTTGCGGGAACGGTTGCAATTCGACGATTCCCGTTTGCCAAAGCTGGCATGCGAACGGTTTGACCGATGGTTCAATGAATTTGAAGCCCACTCGATCACGCTCATTTTTCCCTCTGCCTTCTTGAACAATCCCGCGTCCATGTTCGGTCATACGTTTCTTCGAATTGATCAGAAGGGCCAGACCGAACAGACCAGAATTCTGGCGAATACGATCAACTATGCGGCGTATGTACCTCCTGACGCCGGAATAGCCTATCCGATCCGTGGCATTTTCGGCGGGTACAGCGGATACTTCTCGACGTATCCCTACTACTTGAAGGTGCGGGAGTATCGAGACATCGAAAATCGAGATATCTGGGAATATCGCCTCAGCTTCACCGAGCACCAAGTTAGGCGGTTGCTTATGCACTCGTGGGAACTCGGGAACGCCGCCTTTGACTATTTCTTCTTCAAAGAGAACTGCTCCTATCATCTCCTGGCGCTTCTCGATTATGCCGATCCCACCCTACATCTCACCGACGAGTTTCTGTTGTGGACCGTTCCTGCTGACACCGTCCGGCTCATTGCATCGAAACCGGGACTGGTTACCGGGATCGCCTATCGGCCCTCCCGGAGCAACGTGATCAGGCGGAAGCGCGAATCGTTGCCGGTGAGAGAACGAGAACTGGCGCATCGGATCACGCAAGATCTCGGCGAACTCACTTCACCGGCTTTTGTCCAATTGGATCCTACGCGGCAAGCGTTTCTGCTCGATTTTGCCTCGGACTATCTCCGGTATCGATCCGAGACGACCGATTCCCCGCCGCCTGAATGGAAAGAGCGTAACCGGGCAATCCTGACAGCTCGGAGCCAACTCAGGATTCCATCTGAAGAGTTCAAGGTGGTGCCCTTTGCAAAACAACCGGAGTTAGGGCACAAGACTTCCCGAGCCGCGGTGGGTGCCGGTTGGCGGAACAACGATACATTTGAGGAGGTTACGGTGCGGGCCGGTTATCACGATCTGCTCGATCCAGAGGTCGGGTATACGCCGGATGCGCAGATTGAGGTCGCGTCGGTCAGCCTGCGCCACTACAACCGCGTCGATCAGACGAGAGTTGAACGGGCGACACTTGCCAACGTCTTGTCGCTCTCACCGATTGACTCGGTCTTTCACGCACCCTCGTGGAAGATGAATGTGGGCATGAACACGATTCGCTTCGGCGACTGTCAGCTCTGCAGTAACGGGGTCCTGAACGGTGGCATCGGGGCGGCGAAGGAATCTCATTGGCTGAAACGGGAGGTTGTTTTTGCCTTCGCAGAAGCCGAGGCCAACTATAGCCGTGCCTACGAAGAGAACCATCGGGTCGGTGGGGGGGGAACAGCCGGTCTACTGGCCGATCTCACTGACCGATGGAAATTAATGGCATCCGGAACATACCTACGCTATGCCTTGGGAGATAAGTCAGACGACTTTCGATGGTTCGTGGGCCAACGCTATACGTTGAGTCAGAACTGGACCCTCAGGCTGGAGTACAACCACCGCGACTACGACAACGATGTACTTTTCAGCCTGCAGGGATTTTTTTAATCCAGTTCAAGGATTTGCGAAACCTTCGATTTCGTATAGGTTTTCGCCTGCTCGATGTTCGCATCGAGAATTGACAGATCATGTATGCCCGACTATACTCGCGCCCGGTGATTCATCCCAAAAGCCTGGGATGGGTGGATCACACCATTTAATAATATCTTTCACAAGGAGGAATCATGAAGCAGCTGAAGTTTGTTTTGACCCTTGCAGGAATCTCACTGGCAGCGTTTAGCCTGGCGGCCTGCCAGATCGTCGCCTCACCGATGGCCGGCACAACTTTCAACGAGACGAAGTACGGTAACATCGCGACGGATGAAAGCGTTGCGACCAAAGAGGGGAAAGCCTGCGGGACGTCGATTTTGGGGGCGGTGGCCCAGGGTGATGCGAGTATCGTTGCTGCCAAAGCCAATGGTGGAATCACAAAAGTCTCGTCAGTGGACCATTACGCCAAGAATATCTTGGGGATCTTCGGCGAATGGTGCACGATCGTCAAGGGCAACTGATTCTCGAACGTCCGTAATCGAAGGGGCCTTTGGGGGGAGAAGCCCCAGAGGCCCTTTTATTTTGGTCGGCGCTGCTGACCAATGCGGTGTAGGGTAGGCTCGAGATGTGGCCATTCCCATTGGTGCTCCCGGTTTTCTTCCCATTGTCGCTCGCCCTCATGATTGTATTGCAGCAACCTCAGTGGGTTGCAGCCGCTGAGACCGCCGACATAGATGTTGGCCTGTACGCACTGGGTGCCTTTCCATCAGATCAAGGCCTCTTTGCCCAGGGGGGCAATCCCTCGGACACCAGGATTACTAATGGGGCTGGAGCCGGCATTAAGGCCGCCGTGTTTCCCCACGGTTTGGGAAATATCATCGGGGTTGGGCTGGAGTCTTCCGGCCATGGAAGTGAGATCTCATTTTCTTCGCCGGTGAACGCAGGATCCGCAACCAGTACAAACCTCTGGGTCTTCAGTTCGATGGTGAATCTAACTCTTCGCTACCCCGGGAAGGTGTTTGTCCCTTACATCGGTGCTGGGGGTGGTTATTCGAGCGGAGTGCTCACCCATGCCGACATTCCAGGTCGTTCGGACCGTGACTTTGAAGGTTCATGGGCGTTCGGCTCTCAATTCTTTGGCGGAGTGCAGGGCAATCTGACCGAAAAGGTGTTTCTATTCAGCGAGTACAAATACTTCTCGGCCAACTATCACTGGAAACAGCTCGCACTGGATTTTCGCTCCCAGTATGTCTTGTTTGGGGTGGGCCTGCGCTTCTAACAGAATGCTCAAAAAGTCCGCCAGCATCGTTCTCGCTTCGCTCAGACGCTCAACGTACCGAAGCGTGCGCCTCGCCTCTTCGTTTGCTGCGGCCTTGCTGGACGGCCTTTTTGAACATCCTGAGGGCTTTTGTGGCATCAGCACCATTCTGTGAGATTTCAACGGTGTTGTATGTATAAACCGAGTTTTTCGGCAACCTGCTAGGTCGTCGTTCTCCAAAGTAGGACACGATGGGCATCCTTGACCAATTCTTCGTCTACCATCCAGAGCCGTGGCAGGATCGGGATTGGGCTCAACTCAGTGGCTTGCCGCTGGAAGAGGTGTGGCTTCAGGCCGCTGATGGGGCTCGGTTGTTCGGTTGGTACGTTGAGTCGCGGGCAGATCGTCCGGTCATACTCTGGTGTCACGGCAACGCGGGGAATATCATCAACCGACTGGAGAATCTGCGCGAGCTCTATCGGATCGGATTATCCGTCTTTATTTTCGACTATCGTGGGTATGGGCGTAGCCAAGGGTCTCCTTCGGAGGAGGGGCTCTATCAGGATGCACTCGGAGCGCACGACTATCTCACACGAACCAAAATGATTCGTCCCGAGCGCATCATCATCTTCGGTCGCTCGCTCGGCGCGGCTGTCGCAGGAGAACTTGCTGCGCAGAAGCCGGCCGCGGGGCTGATCCTCGAATCATCGTTTCCGTCGATCGAAGCAGTGGCCAAGTTCCATTACGGGGGGTTGCCGGTCCATTGGCTGCTTGGGGCAGACTTCATCTTAATCAATCGCCTTCCGCAACTCTCGCTCCCGAAGTTGATCATTCACGGTGACAAAGACGACATTATCCCCCTCGAATTGGGCCGGCAGGTCTTCGAGGCAGCCAAGCCACCCAAATCCTTCTATGTCATTGAAGGCGCCGACCACAACAACACCTACCAGATCGGGGGCGCGGCCTATTTCCGACGATGGGCAGAGTTTGTTCAAACCGCCATCCGATCCTAGCAGGATGCTGAAAAAGTCCGCCATCATAAGAAAACCATTGTCTGGTTTTTCTGGTTTTTGGTTGAACGAAACTAACCAAAGGGACCGAATGAACCAGATAAACAAAAGAAACCAGATGGACCAGACAGACAGGGCTCGTCTCAGATGTGCGGTCCACAAAATTTTGGGGTGTCAGAGTCACTGCTGTCCAAATTAGCCGGAGTCCGGGCAAGGATGCCTCATGTTTCTTGGGGATGTTGACGGGTTCAACGCCCTGCTGAAATCAGGCTCCCTGTTCTGCTGGCCAACTTACCAGCCTAAGACCGCCTGCTGGGTCATGGGCGCCTCCGCCGGAAGAGGCTGGAACGGCTGATAGAGCCACGTCCACGTAAACCGGCCAGGAGCTTCTTGGTCACTCACATCAGCATGGCAACCCCCTAGCAACATCTTCAGGCAATTAAGCAATAAAGAACTGAGTAAAAAAGATGAAAGGTGATAAGGTCTTCAGGAGCCTACTGCTGATTCCCAAGAGCAGCGCATCGAGGTTCACCGCTGTAATTGACTACGTTCGGTGACGGTGTCAGGGCGGGATGTCCGGAGATCGCCTGGATCGGGCGTATGATGAAAGAGAGGCGTGTATGTCGGTGCCTTCGATGCTCCTCGTTCCGACAGTCACCGTACAGACATTCCACCCAGCGAATACCCGGCGCATCCTTTGCGTTTTTCCCGCCTACACGAAGGCCTTCGGCACCTTCGATCACGCCTTTCCCCTGATGGGACCAGTCAAGGCCTTCATGCCGCCCCAGGGGATCCTCCTCATCGCGGCGCTCGTGCCCCGGGAATGGCAGGTCCGGTTCGTTGACGAGAACATCCGCCCCGTGGCGGAGAGCGAGTTCGCCTGGGCCGACGCCGTCCTCGTGTCGGGCATGCACATCCAGCGCAGGCAGATTCTCGACCTCGCGCGCCGCGCGCACCGCGCAGGCAAGGTGATCGCTCTCGGTGGGCCCTCGGTTTCCGCAGCGCCCGAGAACTATCCGGAGATTGATCTCCTCCACTGCGGCGAGGTGGGTGATGGGACACTCGATCTGTTCCGCCGGCTCGACGAGACTGTGGCGCGCCCCGAGCGGCAGATCGTGTACCGCACAGTCGACCGCCTGCCGATGACCCAGTTCCCGACGCCCGCCTATCGTCTGATCGACGTCCGCCAGTACCTGCTCGGGTGCGTTCAGTATTCCAGCGGCTGCCCCTTCACCTGCGAGTTCTGCGACATCCCCGCGCTCTACGGGAGAAACCCGAGGCTCAAGAGCCCGCAGCAGATTCTGGTCGAGCTCGATGAGCTCGCCGACGGCGGGACGCCGTCGATCTACTTCGTGGACGACAACTTCATCGGAAATCCCCGGGCCGCGCTGGACCTCCTGCCGCACCTCGTCGAGTGGCAGCGGCGCCGTGACTATACGGTTCGCCTCTCCTGCGAGCTCACGCTGAACGTCGCCGAGTACCCGGAGATCCTGAAACTCATGCGCGAGGCGTTCATGACAAATGTTTTCTGCGGCATCGAGACGGTGGATCCGGACGCCCTGCGAACCATGAGCAAGAGGCAGAACCTCCGCACACCGATCCTCCAATCCGTGGACACAATCAACAGATACGGGATCGAGGTCGCCGCCGGGATCATTATCGGACTGGACACCGACACCCCGGAGACAACGGACGCGATCCTGGAATTCATTGAGGCTGCCCAGGTCCCGATCGTGACGCCGAACCTGCTCGTCGCCCTGCCGCACACACCGCTCTACGAGCGGCTCCAGAAGGCGACCCGCCTAAACTCTGGCGAGGGGCGCGACTCGAACATCGAGTACCTACAGCCCTACGAAATCGTGGTGGCGAACTGGAAGCGGGTGATCCGCGAGACCTACGAGCCACGAAAGATCTACGCGCGCTACGCCACGCAGGCGAAGAAGACGTACCTGCACCGCAAGCGGACGGTGCGCCCGCTGGACCAGCTCACCTGGGCCAACGTCAGGCGCGCAGTCGAGGTCTTCTCGCGCATCGCCTGGCGGGTCGGGATCTGTAGCGATTACCGGAGAGAATTCTGGAAGATGACCTGGCGGGAACTGCGCCAGGGTAACGTCGAGTCGGTGTTCCAGATTGCAATGGTCGGGCACCACCTGATTACATTTGGCCGCGAGTGCC
>DATHTZ010000596.1:0-2255 GCA_035462675.1 Nitrospiraceae bacterium
AAAACAGAAAGGCCCACTTGCGCTGCCCCATGAAATCGATATTGGTTTTTCTGAGGATCTCTAACATGCAGACTCCTTCAAACTAGATGCTCAACTGTTCCACTTTGTGTCGTTGATTCAAGAGGTCGAAGATGACCTTGGTGCCGATCAGAGCCGTAAACAAATTGATTCCAATTCCGAGACACAAGGTCACGGCAAATCCTTTGATCGGCCCCGTCCCGAAGAGGAACAGCGCCACCCCTGTGATCAGCGTGGTCACGTGAGAGTCGACAATCGTCAGCAGCGCCTTGTCATATCCTCCATCCACCGCCAGGCGGACGGCTTTCCCCGATCGTAGCTCTTCACGAATACGCTCGAAGATCAGGACGTTCGAATCGACCCCCATCCCGATCGTGAGCACGATTCCTGCAATGCCCGGTAACGTCAGGGTTGCGTTCAACGCAGAAAGGGCTCCGATCAAACACAACAGATTGAGCACCAGAGCAAAGTCTGCAATCAGCCCAGACATCCGGTAATACACGATCATGAAAATGACCACCATGGCGCCGGCAAACAGCGTAGCCTGCACGCCCTTCTCAATCGAATCCTTTCCCAGCGACGGTCCAACCGTGAGGTCTTGAATGATCTTGAGCGGAGCCGGCAAGGCGCCGGCCCGGAGCACGATGGCCAAGTCGTTCGCCTCTTGCATGGAAAACGTCCCGGTGATTTGGGCACGTCCGCCGGTGATGCGGTCCTGAATCACCGGCGCCGAATAGATCGTATTGTCGAGCACAACGGCCATTCGTTTCTTGATGTTGTCGCCTGTAATCCGTTCGAATTCTCGGCCGCCCTTCCCATCAAATGTGATCGACACGTAGGGATCGTTGAATTGGCCGATCGAGACTCGTGCATCGCTCAACACATCGCCGGTCAACATGACCCGCTTCTTCACGAGATAGGGAATGCGAAATTCGCGGCCGGTGTCTTTGTCGACAGCCCGCTCGAAGAGGATCTGATCGCCTGCGGGGAGCTTGGCCTCGGCCTGCTTCAGCACCTCCTCCTCTTTGTCTTTTGGAATACGGGCAGGCAAATCCAGCTTCGGCTGGTTGTCCTCGTCGAGCATCTTAAATTCGAGCAACGCCGTCTCTTTGATCAGATCTCTGGCGCGCTTGGGTTCTTTGACACCAGGCAACTGTACAACGATTTGCTTCAACCCCTGCCGCTGCACGATCGGTTCTGCCACGCCAAACTGATCGATGCGATTCCTGATCGTTTCCAATGCTTGGTTGATCGCTGAGTCCTTGATCCGTTTGGCCTCGGCCTCCCGCAGCTCCCATACCAACCGGTTGGCCGATCCAGCAGACGCCGTCTCGCTGAAGGTCGGATAGTCATCGATGACCTTCTGGATCTGTTCCTTGAGTTCGGCGTTTTGGAATTGAATCGTGACCTGGACCGGTCCCGTCCGCGCCACAGACTCCACGGGAATTTTCTTTTCAACCAACACATCTTGAAGAGACGCGACCGATCGATCGATGGCAATCTCAACCGCGCGATCTTCATCCACTTCCATGACGAGATGAATCCCGCCTTGGAGATCCAATCCCAACGTAATGCCTTTGTTCGGCATCACCTGCTTCAGCCAGCCAGGCAACGCCTGGTAAAACGGCTGATAGGTGGGGATAAAGAAGATCACCGACATTGCCACTACCAGCGCCAACAGTGTTAACCGCCCACCCACTTTTTTCATGTCGTCTGGTGCCCCTTCATCCTGT
Source organism: Nitrospiraceae bacterium (assembly GCA_035462675.1). Lineage (GTDB taxonomy): Bacteria > Nitrospirota > Nitrospiria > Nitrospirales > Nitrospiraceae > Palsa-1315. The sequence goes on from DATHTZ010000596.1 coordinate 1,752, forward strand.
TCGGCTTACGAATCCTTATCCTTATCCTTGTCCTCATCGTCGCCACCGCGTAATCGAGCAATCTGGTCCCGTTGTATCCGAATCTTCGTACTATCGGCAATCTGCAGTGTCACCGTCTCCTTCCCAAGATTCGTCACGGTGCCCCAGATGCCCGACGCGGTGATCACCTTGTCGCCCTTCTTCAGAGCCTCCAGTAATGCCTTCTGCTGCTTCGCGCGTTTTTGTTGCGGCAAAATGACCAGGAAATAGAAAATGACGAAGATCAGCGCGAACGGAATGAGGGATAGGAGTGTGCTGGCAGTGGAACCTGAACCTCCTGTCCCCCCTCCACCAAACAACTGAGCCATTACGACCGATTGCATGACCATACACACTCCTCTTCGACAGTGTTAGCAGGATCCGGAAAAGACAACACACTCCCTCAGGATGCTTTTTGAGCATCCTGAGGGAGTGTGTTGTTTTTTCCAAGATGTCCTGGTCATTGAAGGCTTGCTGTGCGGAAAA
>DATHTZ010000597.1:0-1946 GCA_035462675.1 Nitrospiraceae bacterium
GGTGCGGATGGGGACCAGTCGGGGGAAGACATCCGGCACTTTCACTCGCGCGAAACAGTCGCCGCGTTCGGGGTCCTTGACCAACACGGCGAGATTGAAGCTCAGACTCGAGATATGCGGAAAAGGATGGGTCGGATCAAAGGCTAGCGGTGTCAGCACGGGAAAGATCTCGCGCTGAAAGTACTGTTGAAGTGCGTCGCTCTCCCTCTCCGCCAGCTCCACATAATGCAAAACACGAATGCCTGCCGCTTGCAGTGAGGGCAAGACGTCCTGTTTCCAGCACAGGTCGTATCGTTCATACTGGGCGCTCAACTCTCGGTTGATCGTCCCTATTTGCTCAGATGGTGTCATCCCATCGGGCGTTGTTCCGACGAACCCGCCAGCCACCTGACGATGGAGACCGGACACGCGAATCATGAAAAATTCATCCAGATTCGTGGCGAAGATCGCCAAAAACTTCACTCGTTCCAAGAGGGGGTGCTGCTTGTCCTCGGCTTCTTCCAGGACCCGCTGATTGAATTGCAGCCAGCTGAGCTCACGATTCAGGAGAAGGTTCGGTTCCTTGAGAGCCTCCGATAGCTCGACGATTGGATGTTGATGCTCTGCAGAATGATCGATCATGGAGGCTTTTTACCGGTGACCGGCTCCTGAAACAGGACTTTAACAATTCGTTACGTGCGGCATGTGCCCCGCTCAGTCTCGGCCTGCGGCAGGAGGCCGTTCGGGATCGTCAACACCCTCACCGCTTGTGAGCCACTATATCGGACTGGCGCAACACATCCGCCGGCAGCAGTTGCCTGTTCGTTCCCCGAGAGTCGGCCACATGCCCTTTGATGAGTTCTCTCAATATGGATCGCAGAGTTTGAAATCTGAAATCCAGAGTTAATCTTCTACGAACCGCAGTCGCTCACTCCATCGGCCAGGTCTCATTATTGAGCTGAGCCCGAGCATACCGATGATGATCAAGAAGAAGGAGAAAGACACCATGAGAAAAAACGTGCTGCGTAGTCCCGTGATCATGATGACCCACCTCCTTTGTGCTCAGGAGACACCGTAAACCCAGAGAGCCGCACCACCTTCGAGCACGGCCACACTTCGTTGACTCGGCTGGCAGGTCTTCTCCACTAGCATCGAGCCTGACGGACGTCATAAAGATTCCGATCAACCTCCCAATCATAATAATGGTGTAATTCTACCCAGACTGAGATCACTACGCTGTTGCAGGTTGGTTACAAAGCTGTAACATTTTGATCTCGTATCTTGTCGAAAGTCTGGTTGTCTCTATGGATTTCGTGGAGCGAGAGGCAGGTGGTTCGAGGAGGCATTCGTTGTGCGAGAAATAGTTCGCCGGCTACACTGTATCGATTAGGGGTCCGTGGCCATTACCAATGAGAGACACGTGGGATTCGGCCATCAGCTCAGCGAGTTTTCATGAAAACCACGCGACGTTCGGAATCGAATCACGCAGATGTGCGATGAGGACGGCGTGATCATCATTACGACTAACCGGCGGACACTCGCCTTCGGTATCCGCATGGGATGAATTCGAGTGATGGGTCCTGGCGACTCCCTGCGCAAGTTAACAGAAATTTTACCCGGCCTTAATTGAGCCAAACGCCCAACCCTTGTACTCTGCAATCTCCTCTTACAGTCTGGAGGTCTTCATGAGTCCCTTGCCGAGTGATCCGTATATCGAACTCCTCGTGCCTGAGGCGAAGACCGAACAGGAATTCCTGCGGCTCGCGGTGCAAGCCGCCGTAATGAAATATCGCGGGTCGCATCACAACGACTCTAGCCCGCCACAACACAATCGCTCTCCGATCAAGCGTTGGATAACAGGCAGAATATTCTCACAACATGCCGAGGAACCGCATGATTGCAGGCGACTTCCTGAAGGGCCTCCACACCCTTATGCCTCCTGTTAGGATCAGTTCTCCGCTGCTCAC
>DATHTZ010000598.1:0-4294 GCA_035462675.1 Nitrospiraceae bacterium
ATCATGGACGGTGATCTACAGCCAGACGGTTGGATGTATTTGGTGCGTACCGACGAAGGTGTGGCGGGTTGGATATCGGAGAAACGACTTCGCTTGAAGTTCTGATCTCCCTTATTCTTTCACGCAAGCAACCTGCTGAGCAGACACATTCTCGCCTATTCAGGCGAAGCCTCTGTGCTATAATCCATCCGTTTATATCCAGAACCCGACAGTATCCAGACGATTCCATGGCCACACTCACAGCGATAATCTTTGACTTTGATGGCGTGATCGCGGACACCGAACCCCTCCATTTCGCCAGCTTTCGTCAGACGCTGGCTGAAACAGGCATCAGCCTGACTGAATCCGACTATTACACCAACTACTTGGGGTACGACGATCGGGACTGCTTTATTGCAGCACTCACTGCGCACCAAGGCCCCTCTGACCACGCCGTCCTCTCACAGCTGATGCAGCGAAAAGCCCATGCCTATTTGGAGTCGGTCCACAATCATCTGGTCATTTTCCCCGGGGTGCACGAGTTCGTGCGCGAAGCCGCCGCTGCCTTTCCCTTGGCCATCGCCTCCGGCGCTCTCCGTCATGAAATTGAGGTGATCCTTGAACAGGCGGGGCTCCGAAAAGAATTTCTTCACATCACTAGCGCAGAAGACGTGACCAGAGGGAAGCCCGACCCACAACCCTTTCTCTATGCGCTTGCTGCGTTGAATCGACAGCGCCCTGCGCAGGCCATCACCGCCGGATCCTGTTTGGTGATTGAGGACTCCATCCCTGGTATCCGTGCCGCGAAAACTGCCGGAATGAAGGTCCTCGCCGTGGCGAACACACACACGATCCAAGATCTGCATGAAGCCCATGTCGTCACCCAGAGTCTTGCACAAGTCCGTCTCAGCGAACTCCGCACGCGCCTCTGGCCCGGCGCATAGGAGCCACATGATATGAGAATCTGCTCCCTGCTACCAAGCGCGACCGAAGTGATTGCCTTACTTGGCCTGAGCAACGAGCTGGTTGGGATCAGCCACGAGTGCGACTACCCGCCCTCGATCAAAAACGTGCCCATCATGGTTGAACCAATAATTTCACCTCATGGATTGTCCAGCGAGGATATCGACAAACAGGTTCGTCAGCTTGTGGCATCAGGACAGCGGCTCTATCGGCTGAACGACGTTCTGTTGCGGCAAGCGCAACCAGATCTGATCCTGTCCCAAGACCTCTGTCACGTCTGTGCTGTCACGCCGGACCAACTACACCACGCCATATGCTCCTTGCCTCGGCAACCAACCGTCCTCGCCTTAAACCCCAGTACGGTCCATGACGTGATCGACGATATCGTGCGGATCGGCGATGCCGCCGGTCGGTCGGCGGAGGGCCATCGTCTCGCCGCACAATTACGTGATCGACTGGAAGCCATTCGGACTCGTCTCCAGGGCATCTCGCATCGCCCTCGCGTAGTCTGTCTCGAATGGCTTTCTCCCCTGTATGTCGCAGGCCATTGGGTTCCTGAAATGGTCCAGCTAGCCGGCGGCCAGGACTCCCTCGCGCAGCCTGGTATCCCCTCACGGGTTGTGACGTGGGACGAGATCGTGGCGGCGGCTCCGGACGTTCTCATTGTGATGCCCTGCGGTTTTTCCGTTGAAAGGACCCACACGGAGCTACTCCAATTGATACAGCATCCGGGTCAATGGCGACTTTCTCCTGCATTGGAAGAACACACGTACCTGGTCGACGCCTCTTCCTATTTCAGTAGACCAGGCCCTCGCCTGATCGACGGCATCGAACTTTTAGCGGCCATCCTGCACCCATCAGATCTCGACCACATTCATGAATCCAGGGCCTGTCGCCTTGGACCACGGCCGATTCACGAACGCCCATGACGATACTCTCCGTCACTGACGCGCAAGCCTACTGCACGGCTATCACCAAGAAGAGCGGGAGTAACTTCTATTACTCCTTCCTCTTCCTGCCGAAAAAACGGCGGGCCGCAATGTACACGGTCTATGCGTTCTGCAAAGAAGTCGACAATGCGGTCGATGAGCCGCCACCAGGAAGCAAGCCTCAGGACGAACTGCGACGGTGGCGGGCCGAACTTGAAGCAGCCTACCGCGGCACGCCGACTTTTCCAGTGACCATTAGTTTGGCCGAGCATGTGCGGCAGCTCGCGATCCCGCAGACCTATTTCGATGAACTGATTAAAGGGGTCGAAATGGATCTCACAGCGTCACGTTACGCCTCGTTTCATGACCTCTCGCTCTACTGCTATCGTGTGGCGTCGGTCGTGGGACTGATCTGCCTCCATATCTTCGGCACCACATCGGCCAGGGCACAAGACTATGCCGTCAATCTCGGCATGGCGTTTCAACTGACGAACATTCTACGGGACATCGAGACCGACGCAGCCCAAGGCCGCATCTATCTCCCGCAGGAAGATCTCGACAAATTCGACTGTACCGATCAGACCATTCTCCAGCGGCAAGAAAGCGCCGCCATCCGTGAACTATTCCTTTTCGAAACCGCAAGAGCCCATGAATACTACACCAAGGCGCAAGCGGCATTCGACGCCTTGCCGACAAGCGACCGGCAGGCGTTGACGGTCTCTGAAATCATGCGCGCCGTGTATTTCAGAATTCTGAAAAAGATTGAGGAACCGAGACATCGGATATTCGGCCCTCGTGCCCGACTCGCAACGAGTCATCGACTGGCAGTGGCCGCCGGAGTGTGGTTCCGCTCCCGATCCTCGTGACGACCGCCAGCCCCCAGTCCGTCGTGATTTTTGGAGGAGGCCCGGCCGGTCTTACCACCGCGTACCGTCTCACCCGCCATGGCTATCGGGTCACCGTCGTCGAAAAACGCTCCTTGCTTGGAGGCGCACGCACACACAAACTACCCGGCGATAATCCTGAGCCCTTCACGATCCTCGGCTGCCATCGCGCGACACACACATTGCTCCACTCGCTACATTCCAGTCCACAGCAACCGGAATCGATTGCAATCCCACTAGAGTTTCGCCTCCCCGACGGGTCACTCGTTCATTACCCTCGCACCGCCTTCCCCTCTCCGCTTCACACATGGGTGAACCTCCTGAGATTTGCCGGCATCCCCTGGAAGGAACGATGGCGACTGGCATCATGGGTGGAGCAACTGTGGGAAGGTGATGCGGAGCTGCCTGCCGATCTGGAACAACGCACCGCCGACGACTGGCTCGCATCAATCGGCCAAAGTGTTCAGACGCGCAGCCTTATCTGGAATCCTCTCGCCCGATGGTTAACCGGCAATGACCTCGTCACGATGTCTGCCGATGCCTTCGTGCGCTCGATGAAACCCGTGTTCCTGAGCACTCATCCAGACAGCCGCATCTCCGTCGTGCAGGACTCGCTTCTGACATGCTTCGTACGGCCCATCACCGAAGTATTGAGACAGGGGAATGCCACCATCTTGCCCAATACTGAAGCCACGCAGCTCCGTTACGAACAAGACCGCATCTCGGGCGTTCTGCTGCGGGATGGTTCCTTGTTGCAAGCCGATTGGTATGTCACCGCTCTGCCGCCGCAACAGCTCACACCGCTGCTTCCAGAGCGATGGCTGACCCGCTATGCCTATTTTCAACAACTCGCAGAATTACGATCGATCGATCGCACCATCCTCCACCTGCATGCCATGCAAGCCTGTGCCACCCCTCGCCTCGTGCTGCTGAGCGACACATCCTTTCACTCGGTTCTCGTGACAGCGACAGTGCCTAATCGCACAGATTTCTCTCTCATCACGACCGACAGTCAATTCGCGCAGACTCAACCGAACTCACCTCGTGATGTCGCTATCCCTGATCTGCTGCGATCGTGGGACTCCTCATGGCTGAAAATAAGGTCACGTCAACCCAGCATCGAACGATTTCCAACGCTATCCTCGCACTCAAGCCTGGAACCAAATTACATCGACCTATCCAACGCAGTCCGATTGCAAACTTGCTCGTAGCAGGAGCCTGGACCGATACAGGCTGGCCTCCCAACCTCGAAAGCGCCATCGTCAGTGGCAACCTTTGCGCCGATGCGATAGCTCTTCGCTAGCAGGCTGCGGAAAAACTGGATTTTTGAAAGAATAAGCCGCTGTGATCTCACGCATGGTGATAGCGCCAGAGCAACCAGCAGCTTGCCAAAAAAGTCCGTCCAGCGCGGCCGCAACGAGCGAAGAGGTGAATCGTACTTCTGCGTACGTTGAGCCTCTGAGCGACGCGAGAACAAGGCTGGAGGGCTTTTTCAGCATCCTGCTCGTGCTCGCACTCGACGGATGCGCTTCCAGTCCC
>DATHTZ010000599.1:0-7460 GCA_035462675.1 Nitrospiraceae bacterium
CATTTCCCCCAGGCCAGATACAGATCGGGGTGATGGCCCTCCGTCTCTGCAACAGCCCCAACCTTGTTCGCAAAGGCCAGCGACTGCGCGAAGTCCTTGAAGGTGTAGTGCCGCTCCAAATGCCCATGCCCGTTGAGCTTCCACCCTTGGCCGAGTTCTTTCAGCAACTCCCTCGCACGGAGAGCCTTCAACGGGGGCACACTGCCTCCATCGCTACATTTCTTGTCCGTCAGTTTCATCGGAATCTCCCTCTCAAATGTTCTCGATATCTCGTTCACTTACTGAGGAGACTTGGTGTGACCACTTGTTCCCTCAGTGGTCGTCGTAGTACTGGTGGTGGTCGAGGTTGAGCTCCTTGGAGTACTTGTGGTATCATCAGTTTGGTCACTAGCGTGTCCAGTTTTTTGATCGCTGGTTTGACCGCTGGTTCGGCCCTTGTTTTGATCACTGGTTTGAGCAGCGGCCTGGCCGCCCTGTCCTCCAACCTTGACTACTCCCTGAACATTGATATCGCCAGTCGTCTTGGCTGATTCCATCCTGACGACATACCGGAAATAGCCGGGATCTCGGAAACAGACGCTGGCGGTTTCGTTCTTGCCCAGTTGGGCTGTATCGCTAGGGGTCATCCATCCACCCACATTACTCTTGCATGACAATTGCTTATCCGACACAGCGTCGAGAAAGATGACTCGCACTGGTTGGGTCCTTTTGTTAATCCACCGAACTTCATCGCCTGTATTGACAGTTGTTTCGCTTGACGTCAGGTTATCCCCAATAATGATATCTTTGACGTCCCCAGTCCTCGTTACGGTGGGCGTGGCCTGACAGCCCAACATGAACAGTAGCGCTATTCCTAGATATCGGATCTGGTTCATGGAAGTACCTCCTTGTTGAAGTGTGGAATTCGCCGACTAAGTTTCCATCGGTTCTTTCCCGACGGTCACAACATTCACGCTAGTACGTGGTCAATGGACGAGGGCGTGATGATGCGGGATATTTGGAATGCTACGCCTATGAAGAGATACAAATCTGACCAATACAGCTCACTTTGAAAAATTGACGAGGCCGGCAATGCGACGCCACCCCTATGGAAGCGCATCAGGGATTAGAAAAATTCAATCGTGATGATCACGAGGGCTTGGTCTGCGCGCCTGATCTGCTTCTCGAGTTCTAAGACAGTGCGCGCGCCCAGCATAGGCTTACTGCAACGACAATCTATTCGGCACGCAGACCATGCGAGTGCTCAGTGCACATATCTGCCGGCGCAGTCGATAGTGCTCAACTCCAGTTCAACAGAATCCTGCCGGTCAGGGTACCCGGACAGAGCGATTCGTGAACAGATGGATCGCCAGCAACACGATCCCGATCAAGAACAGAATCCAGGAGATCTGGACCGCCACAGCAGCCACTCCGGCCAGATTCAGGGCTCCGGCAATGACTCCAACCACCAAGAAAATCAATGCATAGTACAGCATATCGTGCTCCTTTCAATAAGACGATTCCCGAGAATCACGGAATCGTCAATGGACCCACAGTTCACCATCTCATTCTTCTGAGCCGCTTCTCACGAACATTGTCGACGAGACTCACCCAGTCCTCGATTACCAGGAACTCACCGCATCGAGCGTACGTGATGAGTCCTACTCTTCCGCTCTACTCGAGAGCCGTGAACGCTGTTTCATGTCAATCAACGATCGCTCCTCCCTTTGGCCCCACAATCATACTGGACCTTTAGCTGAATGGAAGCTGACCCAAATTGCTCAGTTTTGAAATATTGATGGGGTAGGCACAATAGACGCGTCCTTAGCGCAACGATCACAAAAAATAAGGGAAATAGTCGTGCAGGACTACTCGATGTGATCTCAGCGAGACCGGTATCAGCTTGACACCGTCTGAATTTTCCACGAGGGCTTTCCCACTCTGATCCCCCGTGCTCCGCTTATTGAACCGAACTGCGTATTCATTGAGTCGAGCCACCATCCACCGTAGTGGGTGCGAGGTACTCACGCTTCAATGTGCCGACGATTCATACGTGATGCTTAGGCGAAATGCCGGATTGGATCAACCAATCTCGGAGGGAAGATCAAGTTTTGGGTAAGAGTGAGTCTGCCCCCTTTTCATTTTCTCTCACTCGGCCGTAACTGAAGGTGATGCGACCGAACCCAGGCCAGCCGGGCTCTTCACTGCTGAGCATATGATTTCATCCCGAGAGCCGACCCATTTTGTTCAGCGGCCTTGCGTACCCAGGTAGCCGGCTACGATTCAAACGCCGAACACCCGACCGGAGCGGCTTCCCTATGTGGATGAATCGAACTAGAATGGGGCATGAAGACTCGCTGGCTCGTGATTTTGGTCAAGACCACCGTGATGAGATGGTGGGACGACAATGCGTTGCGTTTGAGCGCCGCCCTGTCCTATTACACCCTCTTCTCGCTTGCCCCACTGTTGACCCTTGCCGTTGCCATTGCCGGGTTGGTGGTGGATGAAAAAACGGTGCGGGATGAAGTGCTCGACCGGTCCCAAGGCTTGATTGGAAAACCAGGAGCTGAGGCCATTGCAGACATGCTGGAGAGCGCCGGTCAGCCAGTGCATGGCGCTATAGCCACGGTCGTGAGCCTGGTTACCCTGGTCATCGTTTCGATGGGAATGTTTAGCGAACTTCAAGATGCATTAAATTCAATTTGGCGAACCAAACCGAAAAAGAGTGACGCACTGTGGGGCGCTCTCAAAAATCGATTTTTATCTTTCATCCTTGTAATCGGCACTGGCGTCCTCCTTCTGATCTCACTCCTTGTGAACGCCATTCTGGCTGCATTGGGCAAATTTGTGCTTCTGGCTGTGCCTGGGCCTCAGGTTATGCCGACATTCGTGGAGGCGGCCGTTTCCTTGCCGGTAATCACTTTGCTCTTTGCCTTGATGTTCAAGGTACTACCGGACGGGTATGTCGCCTGGCGGGATGTCTGGCTCGGTGCGGTGGCAAGCGGAACGCTATTCATTATCGGTGAGTGGGCCATCGGCCTCTATATCGGCTCAACTGCGATAGCCTCAATGTACGGTGCCGCCGCCTCACTCATGGTCATTTTGGTTTGGGTGTACTACTCTGCTTTGATTTTCTTTTTAGGCGCCGAATTCACCTGCGTATATGCTAACAAGTACGGCTCGCGTGTGTCTCATCTCAGTGGCTCCCCCTTGGTCTCGCGAGAATAACGAAGGCTTGGCCTGCGCGTCTGATCGGCCTCTCGAATTTCTGAAAGATATACTCTTGCGCGATAGGATTACTTCCCGAACAGCCAGAAGAGCGGTCATCTCGGTTACGGAAATGCAATGTCGAGTGTGAGCCTTTTCAGCAAGCAGGCCATGCGAGTGTTCAGTGCAGATGTCCTTGCATCGAGCGGTGTGGACCTTAATATTGCCAAAATCCCTACCTTCCCACGATGCCTATGCCAGCTGTGCCAGGAAACGACGAATCCACTTCTACCTGAGACCCACACCGCTACCCAATGGTGATCGCAGGGATGCTGGTATCGGCTTGACCTCGTCTAAGTTTTTCACGAGCCATCATGGCCAGTTTTTCATAGTGTGTACGGAATGTCTCGATCTCTTCAAGCGACATATCTTCCAGTGTCAGCATGACATTGTGAGCGCCACTCGTGGAACGGATTAACTCATCGAGTTTCAATTGAAGCGCTGCACGAGTACGGCTCTGAGTGTTTTGAATCAAGAACACCATCAGAAAGGTCACAATGGAGGTCACGGCAACAAGGATAAACTGCCAGACCTCCCCAAAGTTGAAGAGCGGGCCGGTCAACGCCCAGATTACGATAAAGCACAGGGCAGTGGCGAACGCGAAGGGATGGCCCGTGAAGTATTCAGTCTGCTTCGCCATACGATCGAAACGATCAAGAAATGTCTGTGCCCTCACGGGAGGTTGGCCATGCTGAGAAATAATCATCGTTCTCTCCTTCCGACAAATTGCAAGGTGATAATCCGGGAAGATCGTGCGTTGGGAAATGTTTCCCGGCGTCATCCAGCATAACAGAATTCGCTACGCCTGCGCGTCAATGTGCCGACGATTCATATTTGATGCAGAAGCGACATGCCACACCAGCCTCGGAGAGAAGATCAACTGGAGGGCCTCTCACGAGGCAGGGGAGCCCCTACGCAAGGCTGAGCAGACAAGGCGCTCCCCAAAAGTTTTTCGATCCATGACTCTCGATCCGTTTTCATCAGATGCGGCGTTCCCCTCAAAGTGTGTCGATTTGTACAGACCGGGAACCACGTATGTGAGAAAGTCGCTATCAAGACAGCAGACTGCTTAGGCGAAAGCCGTGAAGGTCTGTGCGAGAGCGGGGCGGGAAAAGGAGACCGACACATCTGGCCTATATGAGCGGCAGAAATCCAGTTGGGTGATAGGGGAGAAAGTCATATGAAAAACCACGCGGGACAAAGCATTTCAGTCTGGATGGCAACCGCCAAGTTGCCCAGTTTTTCTAAGTTGCTCACGAATGAACAAGCTGATGTCTGTATCGTAGGAGCGGGCATCGCTGGATTAACCACCGCCTATTTGTTGGGGCGTGCCGGAAAATCCGTCATTGTCCTGGACGATGGCCCGATTGTGTCCGGTGAGACTGAACGGACAACGGCCCACCTCGTGACCGCTTTGGACGACCGCTATGTTGATCTGGAGCGATTACATGGTGAAAAAGGTGCGCGGCTCGCGGCTGAAAGTCACTCGGCAGCCATAAGCCAAATTGAACGAATCGTTCGTGAAGAACATATTGATTGTGACTTTGAGCGGGTAGATGGATACCTTTTCATGCCGCCGGGAGAATCCACTGATATCCTCGATAGAGAAATGGGCGCTGCGCAGCATGCCGGCCTGACCGATGTCCATATGGTTGCGCGAGCGCCCATCACATCATTCGATACCGGACGGACACTGTGCTTTCCCGGGCAAGCACAATTTCATCCATTGAAATACTTGGCGGCGGTCGCGCAGGCCATCATGAGAGATGGGGGGCGCATTTATACAGAGACGCATGCGGCAAAAATTGGAGGGGGTGAATCAGCCCACATCGAAACGCGGGATGGTCACACGGTAACGTCAGGATCTGTAGTAGTTGCCACCAATACACCGGTCAATGACCTATTGGCCATCCATACCAAACAAGCTGCCTATCGGACATTTGTGATTGGAGCGACCGTGCCCGCTGGCTCAATCAGTAAAGGACTCTATTGGGACACATCGGATCCTTACCACTATGTACGCCTGAGCCGGTCGTCATCGGCCGCGAGTGATGTATTGATTGTGGGCGGCGAGGATCATAAGACTGGACAGACGGATGATGCAGAGGCCCGTTATATGAAGCTGGAGGAATGGGCACGGGCCAGTTTTCCGATGATGACGGAAGTTGTATTCCGCTGGTCCGGCCAAGTCATGCAACCAGTCGATGGCCTGGCTTTTATCGGGCGAAATCCGATGGATGAACCAAACGTCTATATTGCGACCGGGGATTCGGGCAACGGCATGACGCACGGGACCATTGCCGGCATGTTACTCACCGACCTCATTCAAGGTCGCGATAATGCCTGGTCTACTCTGTATGATCCATCTCGGAAGACGCTCGGTGCATTGAACACCTTTGCCAAGGAGACCCTCAATATGGCCGCACAATACGTTGATTGGGTCACCCCAGGGGATGTCAAGGAAGATGTAGTAGTTCCCCCGGGTTCCGGCGCCGTAGTCCGCCGCGGTCTGAACAAGATCGCTGTCTATTGCGATGATGCAGGTCAGCTGCATGAAATGTCAGCAGTGTGTCCTCATTTGGGAGGCATCGTGGCGTGGAACCATTCGGAAAAAACGTGGGACTGTCCTTGCCACGGATCGCGATTCGACCAGTCTGGGAAAGTGGTCAATGGGCCGGCTATTTCGAATCTATCCTCTGCGGAAGAGCCGCCGTCACATTAAAAAATCTGTAGATACTCACGCCGCATACTGATCAATATTGACCAGACTCTGTCACGCTTATGAGGCACACTGTAAAAGTCAACGAATGGTGGTGCATCGCGTCACCCAATCACAATATTTCAAATTCTTACCAGGGAGGTCTCCGTGAAAAAAATTACGATCGTCGCTATGGCGTTTCTGTTTGTGTTCGTAGGCATTCAACATGTCGCTCAAGCCAATGAAACGAAAGCCGCTGTTGAGGACATGAAGGGAAAAGCGAACGCGAATACTCAGAAGGCCAAGGGGGAAGCGAAAGCCCAGATGGAAGAGGCCAAAGGAAATGACATGAAAGGTACGATGGAACGGGCGAAGGGGAACACAAAGGCAGCCGGAGAGCGAATCAAAGGCGAGGCCAAAGAACTCAAAGCCAAGACAGAGTAAGTCAGTTGAGAGTCTGCTTGCGAACACCCTGTGGACAGGCGTCTCCCCACAGGGTGTTTCTATTGGAGGGGGAGAGGAGATAGCGGTCAGGTCACACTATCACCTGACCACCCGTAGAAATGGCGACGTCTTCGACACACCACTCACCCGCGCGCCGATGAAGCGACTGGCTTACCAACACCACGTTCCTCTCCAATCGCTGAAGGAGTCGTCCCGGGTGACCAGGCTGTCAGCGGAGAGGGTTACGAGAAAATGATCGCGTGCTCGGAATGGCCGATCGCTTTGAGAGGCGCCTCCAACGCGTTCGCCATCGGCGGGGGCCGCAGAGAAAAATCACGTACGATTACCCTTTTTCTTCAAAGATTCTTTCGCAACCGCACGACCCTGCCCAAGATGCGCTGTTGGTTTGTCACGGGGAGATCTTTATACAGTCGATTGAGCGGACGAAGTATGGTTTGCCCGCCGATTTCCTTGAGGTGCCTCAAGAGGGCCCCCTCTGGGCGGCCATCCTCACTATCGACCATCACATAATGACCGGGCTCACTCGGAAGATCAGGGTTGACGAAAATGACCTCACCCTCGTTGAAGAGAGGCTCCATGGAATTGTCTTTCACCTGCATGGCAAACGTACGTACCCCTGGAAGGTCTGTTTCGAGCATCGCTTCAGCATGGATGACACGAGACGGCTCTTCGGACATGACCATCTGTTCGATTTGCTCCCACTTCAGGAGCGGCACCTTCCTTATCTGGCCGAGGGGAGAGGGAGTGGCGCTCTCTTTGAGATCGAACTGTCCCTCTGAGTGTGGAGGACCACCGATTTTCAGGAAATCCACGTCCATACGAAAATACCGCGCAAAGTTTTCCCAGATTGCGTGGTCTTGAGGGGGTTCGTCGGCCAGAATGTTTGCGATCGTCCCCACGGAGACCCCAACTACAGAGGCCAACTCCTCTTCAGTCAACCCCTCACCGAGCTCTCTATGTACAAGACCTTTTAGATCCACAACGGAATTCCTTCCCTGGCTGTTACCTATCGGTGGAGTTGAGCATTTCCTGCTCCGGCGGATTCTCTCTC
>DATHTZ010000600.1:0-16097 GCA_035462675.1 Nitrospiraceae bacterium
GTACGCAATAAGAGGAACGGTCACCAGGGTCACCACCCCGCTCATGACCACAGAGTCTCTTCCCCATCGAGCACTGGTCCTCAGAAACGACGGTTTGTTCGGCAGCTCCTCCGCTTCAGCCACAGCCGACCAAGAGAACCACCCAGCAATTGCAAGCACGGACAAAAAAGAGAGTTGAAAGGAGATATCGAACAGCGCCTGAGGATCATGCAACAAAATCCCCACCGCGGCGGCAGAGAGGGCATGGAATAGACGGCGCTCCTGGCCGAGCCAGATCGCACTCAGCCCCACAGTCACCATCAGCAACGACCGCATCGTTGCCAGTTCCGCCCCGGCCAGGCAGGCATAGCCTGCAACAGGAAGGACCGTACAGACAACGGCCATGCGAGTCGGCGTGATTTTCCGAGACAGCGCAAGAAGCCAATCGGAAGGCAATAGAATCATGACCCATCTGACGACTGAAAAAATGAGCAGCGCGACAAGGCCCAAGTGGCTCCCTGAAATAGAAAGAAGATGGACCGTCCCGGTCACCATGAACTGATCGCGCAGCTCTGGGTCCAAATACCCTCGATCACCGATGATGATACCCGCATAAAGTCCCAATGCAGGTTGAGGAAGAGTCTGCAGCGCGGCGAGACGGATGCTGCCTCTCCACCGATCGAATTGATTCCAAATCGCCCACCAGGCATGTGCATGCCCTGTCTCAAGAAACTGCACCGCATCGGGTCCAGTCACCGTAGCGATCGCATCGATCCCTTGCCGCTCAAGATATCGTGCATAGTCGAATCCACCAGGGTTCAATGACCCGTTCGGACGGTGCAACATCGCCCGAAAACCGACTCGATCACCTTGGAAGAATACTCGTTCAGGTGTGCGCCAAGTCAGCCGAACATGTCTAGATGCTCCCGATGCATCGATTGAATCGTCTAACCTGATGATCATGACCAGTCGATCAGGCGTCTGTTGCACGGGTGCCACGATACGACCAGTCACCTCGATCGCCGCATCGGACAGGTGATCGGGCATCGGATCATGGGCAGCCAGATTGACGACCACTGCCCAATAGACGACTCCCACTAAGAGGGCTCCGTAGAGCCACGTCGCCTTTCGAGCGGAGAGCCGATTGAGTCGTTCGAGAATAACGGCGCCTAGCCCGGCAAGGAGGAGCAGGAAGGAGGCGGACAAGGGGAAATAGGGGATCTGCGATCCGAGGAGGAGCCCGGCGATGAAGGCAACGGTGAGGGACGGCAGCATAAGCCTCCCTCAATGGAGGGGCAACAACCCTAACCCAGATGGACCTTGACGACGTCTACAAGATGATTGGCCACTTCACGAATCTGGTCATCGCACTCACCCTCGACCATCACTCGTAAGAGCGGTTCGGTCCCGGAGTATCGCACCAATACGCGTCCACTGCCGTTGAGACGTTGTTCGCTATCATGGATCGCGCGTTGGAGTTCGGGGACTGTGTCAAGGATCGGCTTCTTCGTCACCTTTACGTTGAGTAATACCTGCGGAACAGCCGTCATGGCTTGGGCCAGCTCGGACAAGGGCTTCCCGGTTCGCTTCATGAGCGACAAGACTTGCAACGCCGAAATCAAGCCATCACCGGTCGTACTATGGTCCAGGAAGATAAAATGACCTGACTGCTCTCCTCCGAAGTTATAGCCCTCGGCCGACATCCGTTCGAGCAAATATCGATCACCGACGGCGGTCCGTGCGAGGGCGATACCCGCTTTCGTCATGGCCAACTCCAACCCGAAGTTGCTCATGACAGTTCCCACGACCGTCTGTTTCGCTAGTTGCCCTTGACGATGAAAATCCAGCGCCAGCATCGCCATAATATGATCGCCGTCCACGACGCGTCCCTGCTCGCAGACGAAGATGGCGCGATCGGCATCCCCGTCCAACGCCACTCCAAGTTGAGCGCCCTGTTCACGGACGGCCTTCTGCAACAGTTCTGGGTGGACCGCGCCACAGCCGGCATTGATATTCATTCCGTCCGGCTTATTGCCGATCACTTCAACTTTCGCTCCGAGTTCGCGCAACACCGTTGGTGCAACCTTGTAGGCTGCGCCATTGGCACAATCGACCACCACATTGATTTCCTGGAAGTCCAGCTCTTTTGGAAGAGACCGTTTGACGAACTCGATGTAACGCCCCTCGGCATCGTCGATTCGATAGGCTTTCCCAATGGCATCGGCCGTCGGCCTTAGATGGGCAATTTCATTCGAGACAATGAGCCCTTCAATACGAGCTTCCATCTCATCGGGCAACTTGAACCCATCATTGGAAAAAAACTTAATGCCGTTATCCTGGTAGGGGTTGTGCGAGGCCGAAATCATCACCCCTGCATCGGCACGAAGACTCCTCGTCAAGAATGCAATTGCCGGCGTCGGCATAGGACCAACCAGCAACACATCGACACCCATCGAACAAATCCCGGAGGTCAACGCCGACTCCAACATATAGCCGGAGATGCGAGTGTCTTTGCCGATCACGATTTGGTGGCGCCCGGATCGGCGCATGAACAAATGTGCCGCGGCTCGCCCCAGCTGCATGGCTATTTCGCTGGTCATTGGATCGAGGTTGGCGACCCCTCGAACCCCATCGGTACCGAACAATTTACGCATGTTGTGCTTTCATGGAACGGGTCGTCTGTCGACTAATCGCCGCTGCCACCCGCATCACATCCTTCATGGCTCGCACATCGTGGACGCGAAGGATTCCAGCCCCACGATCCACTGCCATCGCCACTGCCGCCGCCGTACCCCACTGACGTTCCTGAACCGGACGGTCCACGAGCTGCCCAAGGAACGCCTTGTGTGAGACACCGACCAACAGGGGACACTCAAACTCCAAGAAACGACGCAATTGGGCTAACAGCGCAAGGTTATCTGCCAGCAGCTTACCAAATCCGATACCTGGATCAAGAATGATCTGTCTTCGTACAATGCCATGTGCCGTTGCAAAATGGATTCGTTCGTCGAAAAATGCCGAGACCTCCTCGACCACATCGTCGTAGTATGGGGCCTGCTGCATTGTACGCGGCGTCCCCTGCATATGCATCAGGACGATTCCGGCTCCCATTCGAGCAACCACATCGACCATGATGGGGTCGCCTCGCAACGCCGTGACATCGTTTATGAGAACCGCTCCTGCGTCGAGTGCCGCACGTGCAACAGCAGCCTTTGACGTATCGATTGAGATTGGAACCGTGACGGCTTTTGCCACTGCCGTTACAACAGGAATTGCACGACGACGCTCTTCTACCTCGTCTACGACATCGGCGCCTGGACGTGTCGACTCTGCGCCGACATCCAACAGATCCGCACCCTCTTCTACTAACCGAATGGCGTGGGCCACAGCTGCTGCGGGATCCAAATAGCGACCGCCGTCATAGAACGAATCCGGCGTCACATTCACGACGCCCATAATTAACGGTTGGTCGGAGAATTCGATCAGCCGATCTTTCGCCTGTCGGGTTACTGTCTTCGGTTGTCTCACCAAACAGCAATGCCCCCGTATCATAACCTAAGACCACCACAGATTCGTGGCGGTACGTTAGGTTGCACAACACACCACTAGCGAGAAGGGTCCCTTCTCGCTTATCGTCTTTCAGATATACTTCCCCGGGGCGCCAATGCCCTGAAATGGCGCCACGGGATGGCGATGCAGAAATTAGGCGGGAACTGCTTGGGATGTGGATTGCATGAGAATGTGATCAATATCGGACCCGTCGAGTACTTCTTTCTCCAAGAGCGCTTCGGCCAAACGCTTCAGACTAGCCATATTCTCCGTAAGCAGACGCTTCGCCCGCTCATAGTTTTCCGTCACAAGCCGCCTGACTTCCTGGTCGATTTCCATGGCTATTTGATCGCTGAAGTCACGCTGGCTCCCCATCTCGCGACCAAGAAAGACCTGTTCGTTTTGTTTGCCGAACGTCAAGGGACCCATCTTTTCGCTCATACCCCACTCACAGACCATTTTCCTCGCGAGATCCGTCGCCCGCTCGAGATCGTTTCCTGCTCCGGTTGTCATCTCCTTCAAGACCAGCTCTTCCGCCACACGTCCTCCCATGAGGATGGCAAGCTGGTTGAGCAAGTACACCTTCGAATAGCCGTGCCGGTCATCGACAGGAAGCTGCATCGTCACGCCCAAGGCACGGCCCCGAGGAATAATAGTTACTTTGTGGACGGGATCCGTTCCAGGAATCAGTTTGGCGATCAACGCGTGTCCGGCTTCATGATAGGCTGTGGTCCGTTTCTCTTCGTCACTCAAAATCAGGCTCTTTCGTTCCGCTCCCATCAGCACTTTGTCTTTGGCCATCTCAAAGTCGACAACCTCCACTTCCTTCTTGTTGAGTCGCGCCGCCCAGAGAGCCGCTTCGTTGACCAAGTTTTCCAAATCGGCTCCTGAAAACCCCGGCGTGCCACGCGCAATTTTTTCCAATTCCACGTTCGTTGCGATCGGAACTTTCTTCGTGTGTACTTTAAGAATTTCAGCGCGGCCTTTCAAATCCGGTCGATTGACCACAACTTGCCGGTCAAACCGGCCGGGTCTGAGCAAGGCAGGGTCGAGGACATCCGGCCGGTTGGTCGCAGCAACCAAGATCACGCCTTCTGTCGTATCGAATCCATCCATCTCGACGAGCAATTGATTGAGCGTCTGTTCACGCTCGTCATGACCGCCACCCAAGCCCGCCCCACGAAGCCGGCCAACAGCATCAATTTCATCAATAAATATGATACAGGGAGCATGCTTTTTCCCCTGTTCGAAAAGATCACGAACACGGGACGCTCCAACACCGACAAACATTTCCACGAAATCCGAGCCGCTGATGCTGAAGAACGGCACGCTGGCTTCACCGGCAATGGCCTTGGCCAACAGCGTTTTCCCTGTGCCGGGAGGACCGACGATCAAGACGCCCTTGGGAATACGTCCGCCGAGCTTTTGGAATTTGCGAGGATCCTTGAGAAACTCAATGATCTCGAGCACTTCGTCTTTGGCTTCATCGACACCGGCCACGTCGGAGAACAACACCTTCTTACGTTCCTCCGTCAGCAGACGAGCGCGGCTCTTCCCGAACGACATCGCTTTATTGCCCCCCATCTGCATTTGCCGCATCAAGAAAAACCACAATCCCAGGAACAAGACAAATGGCCCCCAGGTTACGAGGAACGTAATGTACCACGGGCTTTCATCCGGCGGTTTCGCCTCGATCTGCACGCCCCGATCCCGCAAGACCTGCACCAGTTCAGGATATTCCACCGAGTAGGTTCGAATACGAGTCTTATCTTTCAGGATGGCGCTGATGTGGCTGGCTTTGATGATGACCCGCTCGACTTCTCCCTTGTCGAGTTTGGTCATGAACTCACTAAAAATCACATCTTCTTCCGGCTCGTGGTGCGGCACACTAAATAGGTTGAACAGCAAAATCATGAAGAGGCCGACGACGACCCAGAAAAGTATATTCTTTGTCCTGGAATTCATCCAGATCTCCTTGTGGATGGCACGCTTAAATGGTCAGAACAACCACAAACGTGAGTGATGTTACCACAGGTGCATTCATACTGACAACCGTGTGACAACACCTTACTCTTGATCCCCCTCCATATCCAAGACAGCCAGATAGGGAAGGTTCCGGTACTTCTGCTGATAGTCGAGCCCGTACCCAACCACATATTTGTTGGGAATCTTGAATCCCACATAGTCGATGGCAACATTGATGACCCGACGCTCCGGCTTGTTCAGCAAGGTGCAGACTTTAACCGATCGAGGCTTCTTTTTCGCCAAGGTCTTGACCAAGTGTTGGGCCGTCAGTCCGGAATCGACGATGTCTTCCACCAGCAAGACGTCTTTTCCCCTGATATCCTCGGTTAACTCGGTCACCATTTTAACCGTTTTAATCTTGCCGGACGTTTTTGTCCTAGACCCCTCGCTCGTCACCATCAGAAAATCCACTCGCATGGGAATTCTGATTGCGCGAGCCAAATCGGCATAGAAGGCATAGGCCCCCTTCAACACTCCCACCAAGACGAAATCCTTCCCTGTATAATCGGTCGTGATCTGCTTACCCAACTCACGAATCCGGGCGCGCATTTCCTCCTGCGTCACGATCGGCCGACCGAAGATCCGTTCCATACTCCCTTACTCCTTCTCTCACACTCAGTTGCGCACTGAGACAACCAAACAACGTGTCGTCCCACCACGAATGACAAAACGCTCGTCTTGCTGCATTCCCACCACCCAGAGAATTCCCTCTGGCGCCACCAATAACGGAACCTTCCCCCGTACATGGCGAGCCACCTTCCTATCAGTAAAGAAGTCTTGCAGCTTCTTACTCTTCCCCTTCATCCCATAAGGAAAGAATCGATCGCCGGTGTGCCAAGCGCGAACGACCAAGGGCTCCGAAAACTGATCGGCATCGAACAATGCCAATTCTTGTGAAGGAAACACGCCTAGCTCATCGACAACACGACGAGTCATGAGTTGTACATGAATTTGCTGATTCGTTCCAGCCCATGAGACCATTGAAGGCACCGAGACCGCAAGCATCCCCCACTGGTTTTGCCCTGAATCAATCTGGTGGCTGAGATCTCCCCCTGCACCTGGGCTAAACCGCACCACCCCCTGATCCAAAGTCACGAGGACCTGCTTCAATGCCAACCGAACCACGCTCCTCCCCTTGAGAAGGACACGCCGAACTGATTCTACAATGGAAAAGCTGCTGGCACGTCCCTCTTCGTCGTAGGTCTGCAAGATTACCCGAACGAGACGCCGCTGAAGCGCAACCGGCAACTCGATGAAGGCCTGGTGATCGACTCGTTGCACACCTTTGGAATCATGGTTGACGAGTGTGCTAGCCAGGGTACTTGTCACACCTTCCAAGAAGTGTTCGTCCTCCCGTAGCAAGTCCGCCTGCCGCCGCAGTACACGAACGGCAGCTGGCGCCAACCGCGTGAGGACAGGAAGGAGTTCCTTCCTGATCCGATTGCGATGATAAAGCGGCTTCTCATTGCTCGAATCACAACGATAGGTCAGCCCTTCGTGATCCAAATAGGCCACCACCTCTTTGCGGGTAGCTGCGAGAAGAGGACGAATAATCCCATCTTCTCGAACGTACGGCATGCCCGCTAACCCGGTCATACCAGCCCCCCGCAACAACCACATGAGCACCGTTTCCGCCTGGTCATTGGCAGTATGACCGACCGCAATGCGTTCAGCCCCTACCTGATGAGCCAATTGCTTCATGAAGTCATAGCGCGCGTCACGCGCCGTGGCTTGAAGCGACGAGCGCTGCCGCCGCTTGGCCAATGTGGGTCGATGGACGACAAGAGGCACTTGCCGTTCCCGACAAAATGTATTAACAAACGATTCGTCGCCGTCGGACTCCGGTCCGCGCAGCCCGTAATTACAATGGATTGCCGTCAGCGTGAGCCGCCAGGAGGGGGCCAGGCGATGGAGGAGTGATAGCAGTGCGATCGAGTCTGGCCCGCCCGACACCGCCACCAATAGGTGCTGACCGGAAACGAACAGCCGATGCTGCCGCACAGTCCGAATGAGATGGGCCAACAACGCCGGTCGTACGGCGGATCTGGATTGCGGCATCATGATCGTCGTCTCAACAGCCATGGCTACTGAACTCCCTGTGAACAACGCCGTAAGCTGCTGCGCGCCTGCTCCACATCACAGACAATTTGCTTCGACAGCTCATCGGCAGATGCAAAGGCGTGATCGCCGCGTAGCTGGGCCACAAACTGTACGGTAATCTCCTGGCCATAGAGATGGCAGGTCTGATCCAAAAGATTGACTTCGATCAGTCGCTCGCCCGCGCCAAAGGTCGGCCTTGTCCCGATGTAGGCGATCGCATCAAAGGTCTGAGTACCATAGACAGTCCGTGCAGCATAGACGCCATCGGGCGGCACGACGCGGTCGGCGGGGATGCGCAGGTTGGCCGTAGGCCAGCCCAGCGCCTGGCCCTGTTGCGCCCCATGCACCACGGTACCCCGGATCCCGTAGACGCGTCCGAGTAACGCGGCAGCCCGCTCCATATTCCCTGCCTGAATAAGCTTGCGAATCCTGCTTGAACTCACCACGTCCCCCTCCATCGTCAAGGGAGTTACGGGATGCACGCGGAAGCCATACTGCCCCCCGAGGCGCACGAGATCGTCGATACGCCCTGTGCGGCCTTTCCCAAACGCAAAATGATTGCCCACAAACAGTTCAGACAGGGTGAGAGACCGGTGCAGGATGCCCTCAGCAAATTGATCCGGGCTCATCGCCGCGAAGGTGGGCGTAAAGTCCAGGAAGACCACTTCATCGATGCCCGCAGCTTCGAGGTGCGCAAGCTTTTCCTCAGGACTGGTGAGAAAACGAAGACCGACACGGGGTGCAAGGATTTTTACGGGATGCGGTTCGAAGGTCAGCACAAGCGCCGTTCCCTGTGCCTTCCTGGCCGTCTCGACCACCGTCTGCAGCAGCGCTCGATGGCCCAGATGGTGACCGTCGAAATTGCCGATCGTGGCGACCGGATAGGCACGCGTACACTCGCCGGACAGCCCACGCGTCACTTTCAGCATGGTCGTCAGCGGAGGAGACGCGCGGCGTCTTTGGCAAAGTAGGTCAGGATGAGATCCGCGCCGGCCCGCTTAATCGAGAGCAACGATTCCATCATAGCTCGCGATTCGTCGAGCCAGCCGGCGTTGGCGGCCGCTTTGATCATGCTGTACTCCCCACTCACTTGATAGGCTGCCACCGGCAATAACATCTGCACCCTTGCCGCAGCAATGATATCCAGATACGGCAATGCCGGTTTCACCATAATAATGTCGGCCCCTTCTTCAACATCGAGAGCGATCTCTCGAAGCGCTTCTCGGCGATTGGCGGGATCCATCTGGTAGGACTGCCGATCGCCAAACTGCGGGCTTGAAAACGCCGCATCGCGAAACGGCGCATAAAAGCAAGACGCGAATTTGGCGGCATACGCCATGATCGGTAATTCTGGAAAGCCTGCCTGATCCAGTTCCGACCGGATCGCCCCCACCCGCCCATCCATCATATCGGACGGGGCCACCATATCGGCCCCGGCCTGGGCATGGGTCCTGGCCATCGCACAGAGGCATTCCAAGGTTTCATCGTTGAGAACGCGCCCGTCCTTGACGATACCGCAATGGCCGTGATCGGTGTACTCGTCGATACAAACGTCGGTCACGACCATCAGCCCCGGCACCTGATCCTTCACCGCTTTGACGGCCCGCTGCACGATGCCGTTCGGATCAAACCCCGAACTCCCGCAATCGTCTTTCCGGTCAGGAATCCCAAAGAGAATAATGGCAGAAATCCCCAAGGCCTCGATCTCGCTAACTTCCTTCACCAAGAGATCGACCGAAAGGCGGAACTGGCCCGGCATCGAGGCAATCTCCTCACGCCTATCTCGCCCCTCGACGACGAATAGCGGGTAGATGAAGTCGGAAGGGGCCAGGCTCGTCTCCCGTACCATACGACGAAAGGCCTCATGCTGCCGCAGCCGCCTGAGGCGCTGTATTGGGAAAGCCATCGGATCACTTCCTCGGGAGATTCGTCAAGAACAGCACGAGATCGCGCACAGAAATCAGACCAACCAATTTGCCCTCCTGAGACACACCGAGATGTCGGATATGCGTTTTGGCCATCAGATCGTTAGCATCTAAGAGGGTCTTATTTTCCTCGATCGTCAAGATAGGGGCCGACATCACTTGCTCAACCGTCGTCTTGTGGGTATCGGCTCCGGCCGCGACCACACGCCGGACCATATCGGTATCCGTGAGGATACCGATGACCTCCTTCCCATTGGTCACGAACAGGCTGCCGATGCTGCGATCACGCATGATCCGTGCCGCAGTCTGCACATCCGTATCCCGCTCTACCGTAATAAACTTCTCTCTCGGAACCATGAATGACTTGACTGCAACCATAAACATGCCCTCCCTTGGCTAATTCAGTCGATCACCCTGCCGTCCACATTTTCCTAACAGCACGTAGAAACGGCGACTCGCGCCCTTTCCGTGAAATACCTGACGATCGCTTCTGCCATCGCCGGCACAGTATTCTCAGCCGGCATGACCGTGACCGTCAACCCATACTCTTCCGCCGTGCGTGCCGTAATGGGCCCAATACAGGCCACCACCACTCCTGCGAGAAGCGATCTCACCGCATCCCGTCCACCAAAGAGTTCCACGAAATTGCGGACCGTGGAGGAACTCGTGAATGTTACCGCCGCCACCTGCCCATCGTGAAGTTGTTGCGTCAAGGACGCGACGTCCACCGCCGGGGTGATCGTGCGATAGACAGAAATCACCTCAACGGTTGCTCCTAACTCACGCAACTGCTCCGGCAAGATTTCGCGAGCGACTTGGGCGCGTGGAATCAATACGCGGTCCCCACGGATTCCCACATGGGTCAATGCGGCAATCACACCTTCCGCCTGAAACTCGGCTGGAACGACATCTGGGGTGAGCCCATAGGTTCCCAGTTCCTGCGCAGTTCTTGGTCCAATCGCGCACAGGCGAAGGCCCGCCAACGCGCGCGCATCTTTCCCTGCCGCATGGAGTCGGTCCATGAAGGGCCTCACCCCGTTCACGCTGGTAAAAATAAGCCATTGATAGGTAGTGAGTCGAGTCACCGCATCATCGATGGCCTGCCAACTGGCCGGAGGCACGATCTGGATCGTCGGAACTTCCACCGGCTCGGCGCCATAGGCCGCCAGTAGCTGGGAGAATTCTCTCGTCTGCTCCTGTGCGCGAGTCAGCACAATCCTTTTCCCAAAGAGCGGCTTGGACTCAAACCAATTCAGTTGCCCGCGCAATCGCACGACCTCACCAACCACGATCACCGTCGGCGGTTCGAGATGCGCGACTTCCGTTTTTCCGACAATGTCACCCAATGTCCCCACGATGGTCTGTTGCTCAGCTTTGGTCCCCCAACGGATCACCGCAACCGGCGTGTTGGACGGACGTCCCTCCGACAGTAACTGTCCGACGATCGAAGGAAGATTCTTCATGCCCATCATGAACACGAGCGTTCCAGATGTACTAGCCAATTTGGGCCATTCCAACAACGCCACCGGCTTGGTGGGATCTTCATGACCGGTTACAAACGTGACCGTGGACGCCAACGTGCGATGGGTCACCGGAATGCCCGCATAGGCAGGAACCGCGACCGCCGCCGTCACACCAGGCACAAGCTCGAAGTCGACCCCTGCAGCCGCCACCGCCTCTGCCTCTTCTCCGCCCCGTCCGAAGACAAAGGGGTCACCCCCTTTGAGCCGAACCACCACATTCCCCTCTTTGGCACGCTCAATGAGTAGTCGATTAATATCGGCTTGATCTTGATACTGCCCACGTCCCCGCCGCCCGACATAGATGCACTGAGCCGTGGCCGGAGCATACTTCAACAAGACCGGATTGGCGAGATAATCGTACAGCACGAAATCGGCCGCCTCAAGACATTCCCTCCCTTTCAGCGTCAAGAGTCCAGGATCGCCTGGCCCCGCCCCAACCAAGTAGACCTTCCCCGTTTTTTTTGTTGTCGTCATGTGGTCCCGTAGATTGCTTGGAGTATCCTATCCCCCCCACGTGCGAGCAGCTGTTCCGCGAGTCGAATGCCGATCGACTCCGGATCCTCAATGGTTCCTTCAGCAGTATCGCGAAGGAGCTCCTTGCCGTCCACGCTGGATACCACTCCTTCCAGTCTCACCCCTGTCCCCGCCACCGTCGCATGCGCCGCGATCGGAACCTGGCAGCCTCCTTGAAGCCGATGGAGCAACGCACGTTCGGCAAGTACGGCTATCTTACTTGGCGCATGGTCCAAGCCACTCAACAGAGAACGAATAAAGAAATCGTCTTGCCGGCCCTCGATGCCCAGCGCCCCCTGGCCAATAGCAGGCAAACTAATCTCCGGGGCGAGATACTCCGTAATCTCGTGTGCCCAGGCCAATCGCCGAAGCCCGGCTGCTGCAAGGACGATGGCATCGAACTGTCCCTCCCGTAACTTATTGAGACGGGTATCCAAGTTCCCGCGTAACATGGCAATCGTGATATCCGGCCTGGCATGCAGGAGCTGCGATTGACGGCGAAGGCTGCTGGTTCCGATCCGGGCGCCACGAGGAAGGTCCGTAAACGACCGCCCGTCACGACTAATCAAGGCATCCCGAGGATCTTCGCGTGGCGGCACACAGAGCATCGCCAATCCCTCGGGCAACTCCGTGGGCACATCTTTCATGCTATGCACAGCCAGATCGATCTCACCGCTCAACAACGCTTCCTCGATCTCCTTCACAAACAGTCCCTTCCCGCCTATTTGGGCCAGCGGGACGTCCAGGATCTTATCTCCCGATGTTTGTATCCTCCGCAACGTCACCGTCACATGCGGTGCCAGCGCATGCAATTGCGCCTGCACCCACTCGCTCTGCTGCACAGCCAGCTTACTACCGCGCGTTCCAAGCACGACGGTCGATCGTTCATAGCCGACTTGTGACATAGCTCCCTTCCACCGACTCACCTCTCTGTCTGGTTCATCTGGTTTGTTTTGTTTATCTGGTTGATTTGATTAGTTCCGTTCAGCCAAATAAACAAGACAAACCAAAAAACGGTCTTCTATATGCTAACGGTCCGGCATCTTCGAGCCTGTCCTCGGAGTCATCGCGTCAACACTCTGGATATCTTCTTGTGACGAATGACAGGTCTCCGAGGCAGATGACGTATGATCTTTAACATTGGAGGCCGCAGGGTCACCGAGGCTGAAAAACCGTCTCGCTGCCTCGATAAAGGCGGTCCCCTCCGAGGAATTTACCTCAGCTTTGAGTGTCACCATCGTATTGTGAATAAGCTTGTTCACAATCGACGATGCCATAGCCTCGACCAGTTCACGCTCCGGCGTGGACAGATTCGCCAATCGCCCCAAGGTCTTGTCGAGTTCGGCTTGCTTGATGTCTTCGACCCGTGCGCGAAGAGCCACGATGGTGGGAGTGACTTCGAGCGACTGCAGCCATTGCCGCACAATCCCGACTTCGTCCACCACCATCCGCTCGGCTTTCTCAGCTTCGTTGAGGCGCTCCCCGCGATTCCGCTCAACTCTCGTCTTCAAATCATCGATGTCGAAGAGAAATGCATTATCCACATGCCGCACCGCCGGGTCGATATTGCGTGGGACCGAGATATCGATCAGAAACATCGGACGATTCATCCGTTGTTTGACCGAGTGCTGCACATCGTCCTCGCTCACGAGATAATGCGCCGCGCCGGTCGACACCAAGACGATATCGGCGGAAGCCATGTCCTCTCGAAACTCCTCAAACGCAACCGCAGTGCCGCCGAATCGGTTCGCCAACTCCTGCGCATGTTGCGGACTTCTGGTCGTCACCCGCACATGCCGAACACCGTTGGCGATGAAATGTCTCGCCGCCAACTTGGCCATCTCCCCTGCCCCCACTAACAGCACCGTCTTCTCGCTTAAATCCGAGAAGATTTTTTTGGCTAGTTCAACCGCGGCATAGCTGACCGACACTGCCATCTCGGAAATTTTCGTTTCTGTCCGCACGCGCTTGGCAACGGAGATCGCTTTTTTCACGACCTTGTTCAAGATGATGCCGGTCGCCTTGTGTGTGAGCGCAACCTCGAACGCATCTTTGATCTGACCAAGAATCTGCGATTCGCCGACGATCATGGAGTCGAGGCTGGAGGCCACCCGAAATAAATGGCTGATCGCCCGATCTCCCTCGTGCCAATACAAATGGGGAGTCAGCTGCTCCGAGGACAGCGAAAGGTGGGCATCCGCCAGGAAATCCTGGATTCGTCCATAGCCTGATTCGATCTCATCGACGACGGCATAGACCTCAACACGATTGCAGGTCGAGAGTAATACCCCCTCCCGCACCCCCTGATAAGAGCAAAGACGGGCCAAGGCTTCACCCATTCGGCTCTCAGGAATCGCAAGCTTCTCGCGGATTTCGACCGGGGCAGTCTTATGGCTCAAGCCGACGGCAATAATGTGCATATCAAGACACCGGTCCGTGACTCTTGAGAACCACGCCAATGAGGGTCAGAATAACCCCGGCAAATCCGATAATCGTCAGGTACGCCGCACGTTTGGCTCTCCAACCCACTGTCAGCCGCCCTGTCAGTACGACAAAGTAGAACACCCACGTCAGCAACGCCCATGTTTGCTCGGGATTCCAGTTCAGATACGACCCTCGAGAGAACTCGGCGGAAAGCGCACCGGTAATGATGCCGAGCGTGAGCAGCGGAAACCCCGTCACGATTGACTGTTGATTCAGGTGGTCGAGAAAATCCAGTGCGGGTAGCTTTGAGTAAAGGACGTTGAAACGTTTGGACTTGAGAAGTCCATCCTGAATCAGATACATGACACCAGCCACGAAGGCCACGGCAAACCCCACGGTACCGAGCATGCTCAGCGTGACATGAACCCACAGCGTTCGAAACACCGGCGTGAGCGACGGGGCGGTTTCCGGTAATGCAGCGGCAGAGACCAATGAGAGTAATGCCAGTGGGACGATGAACGAGCCAAGCACGTGCAGATGATGGCGAAACTCCACGGCAAGAAAAACCAGAATCAGCATCCAGGAAAAAAATGACAGGGCCTCATAGAATCCTGGCTGCGAGACGTCCGTGGCTCTCATCATCCCTGCGCCCAACGCGATCGTGTGTGAGGCAAACCCAGTCGCCGTCATACCCAGGGAGACGTTTGCCAGGACCTCAGAAGGCCAAAGTAGGTAGGCAAGAAAAGCAACGGTGGCCGCAAAATACAGCGCTATCGTCACCACAAAAAACATGGCGGCCATAGAGGGCTATCCTCTCAACTTTTCAGGATAAACAGACGACATTAAGCGGTGGATTATATCGATGGCGCGAGAGGGGAGTCAACCAAACGATCGTGGAATGGGAAGCCGGACGATGACCGTTCGTTCCACCGGCACCCTCTATGTCGTCAGTACACCGATCGGCCACCCCGACGACATCACCCTTCGGGCCCTTGCCACGCTACGTCGCGCCACGGTTGTTGCGTCAGAGGACCCTCGCGCAACCCAGGAGCTCCTAGCTCATCATGGCATCACTGCAACAATCACAAGCTACGGCCCATTCAATCGCCACGAGAAAATACTGCTCCTACTGCATCGACTCCTGCAGGGACAAGATATCGCGCTCGTCTCAGACAACGGCACCCCAGTCATCTACGACCCAGGTAGTCTATTTGTCGCTGCTGCTCATCAAGCAGGAATCCCAGTCAAGACCATCCCAGGCCCTTCTACCATAACCGCAGCGACGGCGATCTCCGGCTTTTCCGGTGATGCCATCATCTTTGAAGGACACCTTCCTTCAACCAGTCGTTGTCTCGAACAATACCTTTCCCGACTCCGCAAAGAACGAAGAACCCTCGTTTTCTATGTGGGTCCCAGCGCTCTCCACAGGCTGCTGAAAATCCTGGCACAGATACTCCCCACCAGGCAGATTGCCATCGCCATGAATCTCACTACGTGCAGAGAAACCCTTTCTCGTGGAAGGCCTAGCGAGCTGCTTGATCGGATCGGATCAGTGCCGAAGAACTCAGAGGTGACGGTCGTTATTGAAGGCTATGGGGCAGGATCGCCACACACAATGAATAAGAAGAATGCCACGCCCTACTCGTCTTCGCGGCGGCGAATGAGCACTCGATAGGATCCTTCAATGCGGTCTTGCGAAAGGACGGTGTGCCCCTCATTACTCACGCTCCGGGGGACATTCCGAATCGGGTCGCCATCGTCCAACAGCACCGAAAGAATTTGCCCTTGCTCCATCGCTTCCAGTTTCAACTTCGTTTTGACGAAGTTATAGGGACAAATTACTCCGCGCAAATCCAACTCGGTCTCTGGCCGACCACTCAATATCGTGTGTCCCTCTCCATCTCCGGCCACGTTTTTCTCCTTCGCGACAGTCTTGACAGTTCACCGCACCGAGCTGAGCGCCTATCCTAGCACGGAGTCGGCAACCCTGCAACCATGGGACCGAGAAACCGGCCATGGTGAACGCAAAAAAAAGGGGCAGCGTCTCGCTGCCCCTTCT
>DATHTZ010000601.1:0-1997 GCA_035462675.1 Nitrospiraceae bacterium
GTGAACTAATAGGCACCCTCATGATACGCCCACCGTCTCGCGAATCTTTTTGGCCTTGGGACCATTCCCGTGTGCGCGACGGCTGATCCTAGCACCTCTAGGCGACCGTGGATCTACTGACCTATCTCACGGGTTTGCCAAATCATGCCGACAAACGATTGATATCAGGTTAGTGCGTAAGCTCCCCCGTCAAGGTGAGCTTCCTCCGAAATTTCGTCTTCCGTGGGTGACGTATAATCGCGGTTACGATGAAAGGGAAGACGATGGAGATATTGAGGCAGCAATACACGTCCGAGTTTAAGGAATTGGCGGTCACGCGAGTCAAAGACGGGCTGACAGCCGGAGCGGCGGCCAAGGAGTTGGGGCTGGTTAAACAAACGCTATGGAACTGGGTCAAGGCGGCTGCAGCAGGCACGCTCAACGGTTCGAGAGCCAAGGTGGTCATACCGGAGCAGATGGAACTGTCACGACTGTGCACCGATAACATGCGACTGAAGTGGAGAACGAAACCCTAAGAAAACGACGGCGTACTTCGCAAGGGACACGCTGTCAAGTACGCCTAGATGGAGGTGCGGCGCAGGCCTACACCATGGACGAGATGTGTCCGGTCCTTGCGGCCAGCGAGCGGCTATCGCGCCTGGAAGGAAGACGGCACGCCCGATCGCACACGACTGATGGATGCGCAGCTGCTGGCGCTGATCTGCGCCATTCACGGAGAACTTAAGGGCGCCTATGGCAGCCCGAGAATGGTCAGGGAGTTACGGGGGCGCGGGTTCCCAGCTTCCAAGCTGCGAGTGGAACGGCTGATGCGGGCGCACGGCCTCCATGCACGACACAAACGGCGGTACAAGGCCACGGCGGACTCGGCGCACACCTTGCCGGTGGCCGTTAATTCTGTGTCCATTCTGAAAGCCAGTTCGGGTGCACAACAAAATGTTCAGCCTACTCTTCCAGTGTTGTGTTTCTCAGAATTGCAGCCAAGGCCACTTGGGCCTTGAATCCTGGTGTGCGATTCCTTCGCGTTATTTTCATGCGCATGCTCCTCTGTTGGCCCTGCTCCGGACGGCGCGGGGTGAACAAGACGAGGACGTATCGGCCTGTCCGAATTAGCGAAGCCACCTCTGTCCGCCATAGACGTAGTAGACAGGATCCCCTCTTTCGCCGCCAGCTGATTTTCTGATTCTCATTGCCCCACTTTAGAGACGCTGCTATAGATTTGCTGTGGCATCACATGCCGGTAGATTCCATTTTCCCCTCTTTCGCGTTGACCCTATTGTGTGGCTGAATGAATAGTCTGGGCAATAACATCGTGAGACATACGGCAGTGGGGATATGGTTTGCCATTGGAACAATGGCCTTTCTTGCCGGCTGCGCCTACTTCAACTCACCTGACATCAAGCGGGGGGATCAACATCTCGCGGCTGGTAATTGGGAGGACGCGAGCCTCGCCTATAAACAAGCGCTGAAAGAGGATCCCTTCAATCCCACGCTACAGAGTAAATACACGATGGCTCGAGAACGAGCGGCGGCGGCGTATTCGGAGCGAGGACGCACCTATCTCAAGGAACATCAGCCTGATCTCGCATCGGAACAGTTTAAGCGTGCACTCACAATCGAGCCGTCCAGTCTCGACCATCAATCGGGGTTGCTTGAAGCCCTTCGCTTGAATGATGCGCGCGGCCAGAATCGAGAGGCAGATCGCCTCGCCCAGCTCGGTCGGACTGATGAGGCTCTGGAGGCCTATGCCAGGGCGGTTGAGCTGGACCCCTCGTTTAAGGAGCCTCTCGAGGGGATCTCCAAACTTACCGAGGAGCAGCAGGCACTGAATCGTGACGATCGACGAAAGCAACCTGTGACACTTCGGTTTCGCAATGCCGGGCTGAAAGAAGTCTTGGAAGGGATTGGAAAAGCCAGAGGGATCAACCTTATTTTCGACAAGGATGTCAGAAATGATCCAGTGACCATCAGCATTCAGGACACGCCGTTCGAAGAGGCCT
>DATHTZ010000602.1:0-2845 GCA_035462675.1 Nitrospiraceae bacterium
CAAGGTTGCCCGGCACCGGGGTGATCGGCATCGCGTTAACTGGCAAGCTCTGGTTCGGCAGGTTATCAATAGTGACGACGATATTGTGGATGATTTGTTCAACGCGGAAGATCTTCATCACTGATTCTTTGCCCATCAAGCCGGCCAAGGCTTCAAGCATAAAACTATCGCTCTCACCCAGCTGTGGTAGCGGAGACTGTGCCTCGGGAATTTTCACCACTTGGCGCACCACCGGCTTAGGCGGTGCACTCTGCGGCGGTAGCGCTGTGACTTCTACTGCGTCAGGTTCAGGCTGGGTCTGCTGCCAGTAATAATACGCGGCAAGAGCACCACCGAGGATGATCACCGTAACCACCATAAATATTTTCATCGGTACGCCATTATTTGATAAGCATAGAAGTTGGATATGTTTCAATCACCAAGCCACAGCATAGGCCCGAAAGAAATGAATGTTACCGTTCCCGACATCCCGTAGCTATTGCCACACGTCAAGCACGTTGACGTCTTCGTATGGATCCGTGTTCCTTGCCGTAATCGTAGCCGGTGCCGGCAGGCCCAATCCAGAGCAATATCGTGGCCGTTGGAGGCCGTGGCCGTCCCGTTCGCCGCGCGACATGCGCGTGTGGTGGCGGCGTGTTTTGCGCGACGAGGGAACCTCGTTATTCACGGGCCGCAGTCTACCATGTAGATGTCATAGTGAAAGATGTGATCCCAATACGTACGTGCCTCTTAGGCCAGACGCATTGAAGAAGTATATGATGAGAGGGGAAGCTAAGCGACGAACCAGCAAGCAGGTCCGTCGCGCATCGCGAAATATTTCATTACAAGACGCGACCCCAATTTAAAGACGCTTATAGCTGATGGCGGGGAAGAAAGACCGTCGCTCGTGAAGCGTGTCTCGTTTCAGATCAAACTCACCCAAGGGATAAACGACGAGAGGGGAGAGACGAACGACGAACCGTTAGGCAGGCCCACTCCGCGCCGAGAGATGTTGGATTGCAAGACCCGACCCCAACTCAGACCCCACGGGTCATTGTGATCCATCCCTAACGGATGGGCATTAGGCACCGAGTCTGCCAATTTCAGGCAGTTCGTCCAGGCTCGACTGCCGGCAACCTTTTCCCCCGAGGCCGAATCGTTTCATCGTCTCTCTAACCACCGGTAGCATCCACGCAGGAGAAGATGGGGCCAGGTAGATTGCGCCAATAAGTATGTCCAGGTCAGCTGAGATCTCGCGTCCCGTCTCTTTAGGAGGAGGGCCCATAAGAATCGCTTTGCCACTGGGTCGATCCTTCGATGGTCCCGTCGGCAGTTCTTGACGAATAAGGCGAACCTCTTCTTCAAACGTAAAGGCGCGTCGCTTGTAGCAGAGTGGACCTGCAAGATCATTGAGGCATGGATGCGCCGTTCGATAGTCGATGTACTGAACACATCGGATGTCCTGGCTCACGATCAGGTTTTCTTGTGATTCCAGTGTCGCCGGGAAGACCTTCTGCAGGGCACCGATCGTACTTCTGATTGCCACGGCTCCTTCGGAGGCCGCGTAGATTCTCCACAGCGCCGCAGATTCACCGTCGGATGCGTGCCAGCAATTGACGAAGGACCTGCAAGGGACCCACCGCGCCATCCTGACAAGATCATCAGGGTACTCCGTCCCCCACTGCTTCGCGTGTTCTCGCAGGCTGCCTTCCGTGAACGTTCCCTCGAAGGTGTCAGCGAGGAGGTCGGCCCTACAGAAGAAGAGCGCATTCGCTCGGAAGAGGGCAAGCAGTTTAGCTAGGCTCAGGTACCTCCAGACGGCTGTCTCTGGTCCGGGGAGAACCTCGTAGGGTCGTGGCTCTTTGTCGCTATGCGCCATGTTCCGTGTGCCTAACGCCCAAGCTCAGCCGCAGCAACGGCTGGCCGTTCGGCTGGAGCGACTTGTTAGCCATCACCATCGTGACTATTTGAGGAGAGCCTTGAATTCTTCGGTAAACTTAGCGCGCTCTGCTTCCCGAATTACGCATAATTTGTCCTCGAACTGTTTCCATACCTCAATGTGCATCCTATGCAACGTGCTGTGAGATGCTGGCTTACCCCACATTTCCTCCATCCATTTCACATCGGTCTTGCTGAGGAGGTTCAAGTGCTCATAGCCCAACTCATGATACGTAAACGGCAGAGTTTTAATTGTCTTGCCAGGAATCGACTGCAGGACGTTATATCCCGGCTCGCGTAATGCTTCAGAGTACGGAACAGAAAATGAATTTACTGCCGCAAGCCAGTACAGTAGCGACAGCTCAAGCTCGAAACTTTCCTTGCGCTTTCTTTTCTCGCGGATCAAGGCTCGCGTCGCCACGGCAGCTTCTCTAAATGCGGCAGGCAGCGGGAGGTTGTCGATGGCGACACGTAACCGTTCGACAGGCTCTCCTAGAAGGGCCTTAATCTGGTCAGCCCAAAACTGTCCGGAATCAAGTGCGTCCTTGTGACGTTTCCAAAATTCAGCAGAGAACGTGTCTGTCTCTTCTGTGTTTTGTGTCTTGTGCCACTGAGTCGTCATTGGACTTGGTGATGGCTAACTGTGTTTTATCTGGTTCCGTATAAGATGCCGATTGCCTTGCGATGCAGGATAAGACCCCTGGGGCATTCTGCCAGGATTGCGATCTATGTCCAAGTGATTTCTTGGAAGTTTTTCCCCTTTGTGGGGGAGGGCAGCTAGGCATGTCCTTCACTGCGCGCATCGAACGAGCACAGTTTCATCGTGCGCGTTCTGCGAGCATGTAAGGACGGTCTGGCTGCTCTCTCTTCCCATCTTTCCTTCCCACACCTCCGTTTCTCAGCAGGGTGGCCTGGATTGGTCCCTCAC
>DATHTZ010000603.1:0-7493 GCA_035462675.1 Nitrospiraceae bacterium
ATGGCGATTTCTGGCCACAAGACCCGGAGCGTGTTTGATCGGTACAACATCGTGAACGAGAAAGACCTCGAACAGGCCGCGCGGTCCTTGTCGGCCTACTTCGAGCAGCAAACGGTTACACTGGCTGAATTGCGAGGGGAGAGCAGGGGTGCTGTAAGTTGCAAAGTGGTTGAATCGTCAGCGGAAGTTGTGGAGCTGGCGAGAGGAATTGAACCTCCAACCTGCGGTTTACAAATCAGTTTCACGGGGATTGCTGAAGCCCTTGATAGGCGCGGCAATCCCCTTTCTTTATGCGTTATCTAGCCGCTCTCCTCTTTGTTTCTCTTTGTCGCTCTCTCCCTCCATTTCCTCAAGTTTGTGGAGCACGCTAACACTGTAATAACACCTGGTGGAAAAAGATTTTCTCCGTTACTATCCTACGGAAATAACCCACCCGGCCGCTTTCAGGGCAGACGGGGGTAGGGCAACGAGGACTCCTACGCCTAGCCATCCATCTCCATTGCGCTATCGAGGACATGCCCCCTTCCATCAATCAATCCGGCGTGCAGCATTCCTTATTCGATCTGGTTCCAACTCAGTCCATAAGGTCTGACACGTTTCACACGGACAGGTGTACGGATCACCCGTACACTCGCCCGCTTCGAGACCTTCGTCGTCCGGTTCCAACAAATGATCGGGTAAGCTGATGGGTGTTAGCTCATCTAAACAAGATGCCGTCACGGAGATGAGTGGATAGCTGATTATGGTTAGTCGATTGGTGGAAAGTTAGGCAAGGTCGCAGCCGCCGGCGCATCATCTTTCGGATTCGGAAGCATCTTACTCAGGTTTCTGATAATTGAGGCCAGAGCTTGCACCTCCATGGGATTCAGCCCGTCAAGCATGATGAGCGAGTCACAGGCCGCCCTCAAGACCTGAATTTCTGGACGAACGGCCGGTTCCTCTTTAACTTTAGTCTTTATTTCTATTTCCATATTGGTAGCGTCTCCCATCAGATCACGATAATTCGGGAAAGCCCGAGCCGCTTACGATTGTGGTGCTGTCACCCCGGAAGACAGGTCCAGGTGCGCGGTTCGGTTTGAAGCTCCCCATTGTTCCGTATTCCACTCGTTTGCAGGCTGGGCAGTGCCAAGCGGAGATGTTCTTGAGCTTCCCTAGATCGTCACTTACCTCAACGTGTTCTTCCAACATTGCTGCGCCACAGCGTTCACATTTCATGATGCGTCCCTTGTCGCTATTTCCAGCTTAAGCTTCAAAAACTCGTTGAGAAGTAGAGTCTCTTCACAGGAGGAATGTACTGAACACTCAGACCTGTGCGTACTGGGGAAACCCCCAGTCAGATTTAGCAGAAGAGATACCCTTTAAGTGGTAGGCGGGAGTCCTCTTTTGGGACCCCACGCCTAGCCATACATGGTGGATGCTTTAACCTGTGTGGGACGCGCGGTATCACGCCCTCATGTCCGAGTGTGGACAGCGGCCTGGGCAATCCCCTCATGTGCAAATTGCATAGGTAATATTGCCCCTAAACATTGACTCGATTACCATTAAGTGATTCGACCACACCGATGGAAAGCACAGAGGCATCCTGAGGGATTTCGCGCACACCGTGAGTCATTTCGAGGACGCCGTTGAATACGACACCATCTTCCATCGATAAGATCGGTGTCTTCATATTCCCCATTATGATAGCTGGAGCTTGGAGCTTGATGTGTTCTGTTGCGACGATATTCCCTGTAATCTTTCCTTTACAGAAAATGATTCCGGCGGTAATTTTTGCTTGGATCATAGCCTCATCACCAATAAACAGCGCGCCATCAGTATGAATTTCTCCCTCGACATATCCGTCAATACTCACCGTGCCGCTATAGGAGATCGTACCCTTGAATTTGACTCCTTTTCCCACAAAGGCACTCATCTGCCCAGACCCTTCGGTATTTTTTGAGTTGGCAGCACCCATACCCACCCCTTTTCCTTCCTGCCCTCGTGAGCTCGCCCCTAGTTGTTTCTCCTGCCCCCACACGAACTCCCTCCTCGACTTTGTGACTCATTATTTCCGCAGTCCTGATGAAAGAACAACGCCGCTTAAGTAGGGGATATGTGTAATGAGGGTTTTATAAATATCAACAACGCGAAGCAGTGCAGTAGGAGGGCGGCTTGTTCGGCAGGCGGGGGGCCACACTGAGGACACCAACCTGTATGGCCATGTATACGCCGGTCAGAAAGTCTATGCCGCCGTGTTATAGAGGGAACCGGGGGGCTTGCTTGGCAGGTGAGGGCTTGTTTGGGGACCCCCACGCCCAGCTTTCCATCGATGCCGCTGTGGTGCGGAAGGAAGAGGGAGCGCAGCGCATCAATTGGGAATGAACTTGAAAAGGCCGCCTCCTTGGGTCATTATGTAAAGCTCACCCGACGCATCTTCACCAAAGCTCGTCACAAACTTGCCAGGCGGGCTGAGTAACGGCCACTCTCTTTGATCTGTGGGCTGACCATTCTGGTAACGGAAGCTCTTGACAAATCCCGCGCAAAAATCTGCATAGAAGTAGGTCCCTTGCATCGCCGGCAAGACAGATCCTCGGTAGACATATCCGCCCGTTACCGCACATGCTTCGTTGAGGTGGGAGTAATTGAGCACCGGCAATGTCAGACCGCCGGGGTTGCAATTACTGGATGGGTTGAAACAGAGAAACCCCTCCATCAACCGCCAGCCGTAATTGGCCTGCCGCCCTGCGTTGGGGGCAACGCCGACATCAATCTCTTCTCTCGCGTTCTCCCCCACATCGCCGATGTATAGGTAGCCGGTTTGGCGGTCAAAGGAGAAACGCCATGGATTCCTTAAGCCAAGGCTCCAGATTTCAGGCGCGCCGACGCCGAGAAGGAACGGATTGCTGATGACATTACTGCAGGGGCCCCCTGTGTTGGGATTGAGGCGAACGAGTTTCCCGAGCAACGAGAACGGATTCTGCCCGTGGTTGTTGGGGTCACCCCCACCACCTCCATCGCCCACGCCAGCATACAAACACGCATCTGGACCAAATACCAACATCCCGCCGTTGTGATTGGAAAAGTTTGGGTGAGCCACCGTCAGAAGCGGCGTGGCCGAAGAGGAGTCGGCAAGATTTGGGTCCGCCGCATTTCTCAGGTAGCGAGCGATGACAATGTTACCAGCGGTATTCGTGTAATAGACGTAGAACTGTCCATTGGCATTGTACTGGGGATCGAAAGCCATCCCCAGCAACCCCCTCTCTCCTCCCGCCGAGATGAGGCCGCTGATATTGAGGAATGGCGTCGCGAGCAGCGAGCCGGCTATCACATCGAAAATTCGAATCCGTCCACCCTGCTCGACAATGAAGAGGCGGGTAGTGTCAGTGGCAGGCGCGGTCATGAAGACCGGTGAACTGAGACTGGTACTAATCGGTTGAAGCTGCAGACTATTGGATTGTGGTTGCGAGCCTTGGTCGGATTCGTTGTCGGAACACCCTATCAGGCATTCTGTGCCGAGAAGGAGCAAACCAGCCAACAAAAGGTGCCGAACTGGTATCATTGCTCACCCGTTGGTGGGCCAGGTGTAAGCCCTGAACCTACTGATCGCATCGTGTGCTTGAGTTCTAACTCCAAGTGCAAAACTGCAGTCCCTGATCGGCTGTAGTGGCGCGATATTAAAGTCGTGCTACACGCACATGAGTGTTAAAGAACGTGAGACCCTGAACCTGTGCCTTGAGTAGAATTTCCACAAATCCGCACAGTGACGCAATACCGCTTTGGAGGGATGGAAACGGTAAATCTGAAGCGAACTAGGGCGCGGAGCGAGGAAAATGACCCTCATTCATCGGGGGTGATTGATAGTTGCTGGAGGGCGGCTAGCGGCTAAGGTTCTCGTCTCTTTCGCAACTCCCACGGCGGCACGGGCTGCGGATCAGCCCACAGGCCTTTCCTCGCTTCCCGTGCTTCCTTCTCAAGCCCTTCCAGCACCGTATCTCCCGGCGCATACTTCCGGTACCCCAGCACCAGCCGTCTTGGACTAGCTCGTGATTGACGTTGGTGCCATCGGACAAGAGCACATCAGCAAGCGTGCGCCCATACTTGTCAATCCGTTGGTCTGGAGGGTGAGTGACTTCTTTCCCCAAAGGGTCAGAAGCGACGGGCCTAGCTGAGGCGACTATTTAGACAGAATGGTTCCAAACTCCCTCTTAGGAGTTCTATGGCCTTGCTGGCCCTCAGTTTTATTACCACTTTCCGCCGCTTTTTCAATTTTGCACTCACCTTCTTCACAGGCATTCGTTCGTGCTTCCTTTCTTTCCGCACAAGAAGTCTTATCCTCATGACTGATGGCCTCAGCGAGGCAGGTTTTCATCTCCTCTTTAGCTCTTGTGAGACATTGCAAGCAAAGGCTCTGATCGATCTGCGCATAGATGGGCATTCCCAATAAGATGAGTGGAAACAACGCGAACACAAGTTTGAATTTCATGTCGGTCCTCCGAGGAGAAATACTGCTTCGGAAGAGACGATCGAGAAGGGCATTGGGGCCTCCCAGGGATGCGTATTTTAGGAGGAAACCGAGAAAACCGCAAGGCGGGGTGTGGGGAAATAATTGAATTTATCGGCGGTCAAGGGGCCTTTCTGAGCCTCTCGGCAAGCTTCAGCAGCTATGCCTCTGCTTCTGTGGACGTGGGTAAGCTTTTTCGGCAGTGGGCTCTTGTCACTAGCGGCCAAAGATAATTCGAAATAAACGAGTCACCACATTAAAGAGTGTGGATCGATCGACAGCCTTCTTCGGGGATAGTGGTCGTTCCTGACATTCAATATTGTACGATCCTATAGGCATGATGACATCTTGTCCTGTCAGAGACTGCCAGTCAAACGGTGTAAAACTCAAGACTTGATTTGTCAGACAGTGTCGGTTTGACTCAGAAGTCTGACATCGTGAAATCGATCAATCCTACTCTTGCTGTTTTCATTGCTGGCTGCTCCATTCTGGTCTGGATTATTGGCGTTGTCACATTTGTGGTCCCTCAGAGAGAAACGTGCAACGCCGAAATTGAGACAGCCGGAATCATCCAGCTATTAGACACTGTCCGAGAGATAGAACTCTAACTTTCGCCTGAGATGGCGATCACCTTGGCATGGAGGAATTCACGCGTCAATTCCAGAAGCATATCCCGCCCATTCATTTCGGACATGAGAATGTCGGTGATGACCAAGTCCGTGGGCCTGAAGCGGTACAGCTCAAGCCCGATGCGGCCGTTGGGAGCCTCCTTCACCTCGTGCCCTGCCCCTTCAAGCGTGGTGCGAAGGAGTGCACGGATGGACTCTTGGTCATCGATGATCAGAATGGTCGCCATCGTCAAGACGCTCCTGTTAGTCTGTACCAGAATGGAATTCCTTCGTGTGGGTATGGATGCTCCTCACCCCACCGTCATGCGGCAACCCGTGTGACGGTTTCGGCCCGAAGGTGCTCGTTCTCAGTCTCCGGTTCCTTGCACGGTCGCACGAGCAGGGTCGCTTCATGCAAGCGATGGTTGGCCTCTATCAATGGGTCCATGACATGACCACAGTTCATACATCTCCAGCCCTTCATCCACATGAATCCGTGAGTCCCCTCAAAATCGAACAACTGGTCTTCCAACATCAAGCCCTGGCAACGGTTGCAGTTCATGACATGGCCTCCTCGCTTCATGGGTGACGTTCTGGAGCAAGCATAGCGTCAGAAGAGGCAGGTCGAAAGACCCGAAGGAAGTACCTCGGAAGGGGGAGAGCCTTGGTGCCATTCTGCCATAGCCGCGATCTTCCACATGTTCGAGATAGTCGCTACTTCGAGGGATATGCTGTCGCGTGTGGGGCGGTGGTCGCTCCTGGTAGGCTCTCATCGGAATCCGGTACGAGAATCTTGAGCCCCGACTGAACCGTTTTCCGATCCTCAAGATCGGGAGAAGGGTCCCCTTGTGTTCCCCTCGTTATCGGACCTCCTTCGGCAGATCCTCGTTGACAAAGGACACCTTGATAAGGGTAGGACTTCCGGCCATGGCCGCCTGAAGCGCCTGCAGCATCGTCACCGCCGTCGATTGGTCGGACCCGACGCCGGCAGCCTGCAATATCAAGAAGGAACAGGCGGTCAGGATAAATACGGTTCGATGAAACATAGATCCGGCAGGTTCAGGCGATCAACGCAACACCCTCTGGGGTACGGTGAAGTTGGAGGGTGATCATGATGACACACATGGGGTGTCCGGGCTTGTCTGCGGCCCAGAAAGCGGAACTCTGGCAGAGATGGGAACAGGGGCAGTCGTTGAGCGAGATCGGCCGGGCTCTCGGCAAGCACCCAGGCTCGATTCATGGCGTGGTGTCATTGAACGGGGGATTCCTTCCTCCCGTTCGGAGGCGGTCGCGTTGGGCACTGACGCTGGCGGAGCGAGAAGAGATTCCGAGGGGCCTGGCGACGGCTCGCTCGATTCGGTAGATTGCGGCCGCGCTTGGGCGAGCGCCGTCGACCGGCAGCCGGGAAATCACCCGTCATGGTGGGGTCTACACGTATCGCGCCGCTGAGGCTGATACGCAG
Source organism: Nitrospiraceae bacterium (assembly GCA_035462675.1). Classification (GTDB taxonomy): domain Bacteria; phylum Nitrospirota; class Nitrospiria; order Nitrospirales; family Nitrospiraceae; genus Palsa-1315. Next base: position 6,551 of record DATHTZ010000603.1, read on the forward strand.
GTCTAGGCGCGTACGCGACACCCAAGCTCTGTCGGCTCGCCACAGACTCCACGCTCCGGTGGATCGTCGCGAGCAAATTAGCGTTGGAGTGGTCGCCTGCACAAATTGCAGGATGGCTCAAGCGGGCATTCCCCAGTTAGGGCACCATGCGGGTCTCCCATGAACCGATCTACCGCAGCGTGTTCATTCAAGCCCGAGGGGTGCTCAAGAAAGAATTAATCGGGCATCTCCGATCCCGACGTATGATGCGGCGGCACAACGTGCGAGTATGGGGGGCCAGCCACGCGGGCAGATCGTTGGATGGCGTCTCCATCCGCGACCGTCCCGCTGACGTGGAAGATCGGGCGATTCCCGGTTATTGGGAAGGGGACTTGATTGCGGGTTCCAAACATACGCACATCGCCACCGTGGTGGAACGCCAGTCGCGCTTCACGATGCTGGTGAAGGTAATGGGGAAAGACACGGCCAGCGTGGTGACAGCCCTGAGCAGACAGATACGACAACTACCATTGGCCTTGCGCCGGTCACTCACATGGGATCGCGGGACGGAGTTGGCCCAGCACAAACACTTGACGATCGATACGAAGGTGGAGGTCTATTTTTGTGACCCGCAAAGCCCCTGACAGCGGGGCACGAATGAAAATACGAATCGCCTACTGCGCCAGTATTTCCCGAAAGGGACAGACCTGTCACGCTACTCCCAGGCAGACTTGAACATGATCGCGTTACGCTTGAATCAACGTCCGCGGAAGACGTGGGGATTTCAGACGCCAGCGGCTATATTGGAGGCCGGCGTTGCTCTCACCGGTTGAACCTACCCCTCCTTCGTTGAAAAACCAACTATTGATCGGTGTACTGCTCAGACTAGCGCAAATGCGTTCTCTGTCAAGAAAACAGAACCTCCTCACGTGAATTTCCCCACCCGGAGGGGAAAGTACTATGC
>DATHTZ010000604.1:0-2237 GCA_035462675.1 Nitrospiraceae bacterium
CGTCAGATACTTTCGGTCTTCTCGCTTTTCATGATACCCGCCGCTGTGCTGATGTTCCCTTTGAATGCGCAATCTGATCTTGCGGATCCCGAAGATATCGCTCATATGAAAGCTGGCCATCAAAAGGTCGAGGGGGTGGTGATTGATATGAAGTCCGGTCTTTATACTGTCAAGACACCTACGGGCGCTACGCTCACTCTGACCGAAACGGCGGCCGTTCGTCACGGTCATGGCGTTCCCAAAATCGGAGATGAAATGACGCTCTGGGTCAACGAAGGCAACATGGTCATAGATGCCTATATGAAAGGGCAGTCCGACAAGGCTCATCGTTTTATTTCCGGTACGCTTGCATCGATTGATAATGCCACGTCTCAGATGACGCTTTCGACGTCAGGCGGTGAGAAGAATTTTAAACTCAAACCCGAGAGCCGGATGTTCAAGAATATTGCTCCCGGCGCTCAAGTGACCATAGAAGTGAATGAGACGGGGAGGTCATCGATCTCCATGAGGACAAACAGTAAGCGTCACCCGCGCGCGTGAGCGTCGGCAGGGTCAGAATTGCTAGTTGGCGAGTCACCATTTAAGATACTGCTGCGAATGCAGCCAAGACACGAGCCTCATCCACGTCACCTAATTTCCATCCGTTGCTTGTGATGAAACATCCCTTCGCGATGACTCTAGCCTTGGCAGCGTGCTATGGGTTGGTCGCTTGGGTGAATCTCTGTGTAGCGCAAACAATCTCAGTCCCAGGTGCGCCCCAACCACCGCAGAACCCCCAAGCAGGGCAGGTACAACCCCCTCAACCGATTTTGGGGGTTCCAGCCAATGTCTTGACACCTGAGACCACTTCGGGACTTTCGAGCACCAGTCCTCTCCCAAGCCCTGGCTTATCGTTGGGCTCAGCAGGCCGAGGACTTCCTGGCATGCCCGGTGGCCCGCCCATCAATGCGCCAATGGGTGCACGTGATCCTTCTGCGACATACATGCGTCCTCCAGTGGTAGGGCCTTTGTTTTGCGACCCATCGATTAATATTACTTGCTAGCAATCGAATCCTGCCCACCCCAAATACGCCCTCGACGGTTTCAGATCTACGCTTGAAATCCACCCGCCATGTGAAACAACTCCAGCATGTGATCGAGCGAGCAACTCATCGACCGAGAGACCGTCAACGGTAGAGGGACTCCCACGTTGATATTCAACAATCATCGAGTAGGTATAGAGGACGAACCTACGGCCCGCTGATTAAGAGAACGATTTTCTGCAGACCACCAACAATCAGCATGCAACGTGAAGTCACGGAGAACACAAAGGCCATCAAAGGGTTACGTGCTCCTGTGGTACGGTTTTACTTCCCGTGGTTTAGCGGGCCCGAGAATAGACCGAGATTGAAGATCTGTCTTTTTTGGTGACTCAAGGAAGCGCAGAGCATGACGGACCGTTGGAGAACTCACTACAACACAGTCCGTCCGCATAGCAGTCTCGGGGGCCAGCCACCCGCACCCGAAACCCTCCAGCTTGCGAGCTGAGGACTAACATGGTAGATGGTACAAAAACTCTCGGCTGGTCAGTCGTTAGACGGGGACATGTTCGATGTTGAACGGTGGTGGGAGCAGGATGGAAATCCGTCAGCCATTCGTTGGTCTGCTGTGCTCAACTCTATTCCTAAGTCTCTCCCTCGGGTGCGGTGAAATCACCGATCCTGTGCCTGACGGTCAGACCCATCTCTCGAAGCAGGGGTTTCGCAATACCAATCCGACGTTTGCTCCGCCCAGCCTTTGGGACCGTTTGACCTTTATCCCGTTGCGAACGTGGGTCACGACCGTTCATCCACGGACCGTGAACCTGCCACGCGTTGCAAACGACGGCAGTGCTCTCAAGAACAATCGAACGAACGCCACTGTGACCTGGGTGGGTCATTCCACACTCCTCATTCAGCTCGATGGCCTGAATATCCTGACCGATCCTCACTGGTCCGATCGAGCGAGCCCAGTCACCTTTGCCGGTCCCAAGCGACTGATGTCTCCCGGAGTGCCGTTGGAACTGTTGCCGCCGATTGATCTCGTCCTGATCTCGCACGATCATTACGATCATCTCGATGTGGATACTGTGCAGCGGCTTGCCCAGTTATATCACCCGTTGTTTCTCGTGCCCCTCGGCTTAAAGGCTTGGTTTGCAGACCTTGGGATCACGGACGTAGAGGAATTGGATTGGTGGGAAAATCGGCAGGTCCATGGGC
>DATHTZ010000605.1:0-5727 GCA_035462675.1 Nitrospiraceae bacterium
CCTCGAAAAATCCCCACCCAAAACTGATTGGCCGCATCACGATCGGGTTGGGAGAGGGTATCACCGGGTGGGTCGCTCAGGAACGAACGCGCGTTGTGATTCCGAGCAATGCGAACGACGATCCACGATTTAAGTTCTTTCATAACCTCCCGGAAGACCGCCATCAAGCTTTCGTCTCTGTACCGATTATGGCTAAAAAAGAGGTAGTCGGCGTGATCAACGTCCAACATAAACGTCCAAAGCGCTATCAGCCCGATGAGATTGCGTTACTCTCGACCATCGCCAACCAAGTCGGCGGAGCGATTGAGAACGCGCGGCTCTACGATCAAATGCAACGGAAAGCTTTACAGGTGGAAACGCTGTCGCAGGTTTCAGAAACGGTGGCATCCAATCGGCTGATCAAAGATGTGCTTGAACTTCTGGTGACCATGACTGCGCAAATGATGAACTCCAAGATCTGCTCGATCATGCTCTTGGAAGAAGCCAGCGGGGAATTGCGGATCGCGGCGACACAAAGTCTCAGCGAACAGTATCGCCGCAAGCCCAACTTGAAGGTTGGGCAGAGTATCATTGGCCGTGCGGTGAAAGAGCGCCGGCCGATTATCGTGCTCGACGTGTCCACAGAGCGGGACTATATGTATCCGGATATGGCCAAGAAGGAAGGGCTGTGCTCCTTGCTTTCGGTTCCGATGATGGTGCGGGATAAGGCGCTGGGCGTGATCAACAGCTATACGTCCGCACCGCACGTGTTCACCAGCGAAGAGGTCAAATTGCTCCAGGCGATCGCCAATCAGGCCGCCATTGCCATCGAGCATACGACCTTGATCGAGAAGTCCCATGAGATGCAGGAAGCCCTGGCGGTTCGGAAGCTCATGGAGCGGGCCAAGGGCTACCTGATGCGTTCGAAAAAATTGACCGAAGAAGAGGCCTTCAAACTCATTCAGCGGCAGAGCATGGATTTCCGAAAGTCAATGCGCGAGATAGCCGAGGCTGTGCTCTTAGCCGGAGAACTCGACCAACGGGTTGAGAAACATCGAGGATAACAGAAGAAGAGTGTAGCCTGTCACCGGTATAGGTGTTAAGGAATCACCGGGGTTTTCTGTTTGGAGGGTCCATTCTGTTTCTGTGCATTTCGTTCAGCATCCTGCTCGGCTAACTGCCGTTTGATATCTTGCAGCTCTTTTCTCATGTCATCCCATTCACGCTCTCTCGCCTGAGTAGGCGATTGAATTGTCTGTGCCGCCGGCGCCGGAGCGGAGGTCTGTCCGGTCGCGGCGGCTGGTCCACCCGCGGATTTGAACAGGTGGTGGTGCCCCTGAATCGGCGGGGAGTGAAGCGAGCAAGCCATAGTCGATGACCAGCGTCATTTCGGTCGAGCGCGCGTCGCGATAAGAGTTCGGCCGTTTTGCCGACTCCGGGATAAAGAGGATCGTGGGTGGTAGTGCCGGCCGGCCGGCTCCGTTTCCGGACAGGGGGGTCAGCCAGGGCACAGTCAGATGCAGTGACCGTCCGTAGGCATAGAGCAAGCCATTCGTCGATTCAGACATCCCCGGTTGCATGACGCGAAACCCCAACCTGCTGGTCCGACGCAGCTCTGGTGAGTCTCTCAACCAGGAGCGGCGCTAGGAACTGAATATCCTCGTCCCTAAACGCTCGAACGGCCCCTGGCCTGCCTATAGATGATATTCCCGAATAATCCTCGGTCCTCCTTGACGGCCACGCCGCGAAGGACCCGGGCCATCGTATCTGCTGATAACGTGATGGGGTGAGCGGCTTGGAATGATCGATCGGGAATCCGTTCCACATACACCGTGCCTCGGTCTGACTCATGGATCGTTAAGTCCAGATCAGGCCCCGTCGCGCAGGCAGACAAGGTCAAAGTGATTCCGATCAGCAGGGCAAGGGCACGTTGTGGATGATGAAACATAGCCGATTCGTTCAGTGTATGCCCGTCGGCAGTCTAGTATAACCGAAAGGGCGAGGGCATCGGTATTCCCCCCTGGCGCTGAGCGAATAGACGCCCCCCACTTGCACGGGTTGAGTAAGGGCAACGACGTCCGTTGATTCAGCCAGAGTGTAATAAAAGGATAGTGGCGTCCTGTCGGCACAGACAGAATGACCGGAAGGACCTTTTACTCGCGCGCGGCGAAGCAAAGGCTCAGCGAATAATATCGCTGCAAGCCGAACCGCAAAGGCTGTGCTCCTTGCTTTCGGTCCCGATGATGGTGCGGGATAAGGCGCTGGGCGTGATCAATAGCTATACGTCCGCACCGCACGTGTTCACCAGCGAAGAGGTCAAATTGCTCCAGGCGATCGCCAATCAGGCCGCCATTGCCATCGAGCATACGACCTTGATCGAGAAGTCTCATGAGATGCAGGAAGCCATGGCGGTTCGAAGGCTCATTCAGCGGCAGAGCATGGATTTCCGAAAGTAAACGCGCGAGATAGCCGAGGCTGTGCTCTTAGCTGGAGAACTCGACCAACGGGCTGAGCAACATCGGGGATAGGACCTGCCTGCCATGAGGCTCATCCATCGTCGGTAGCCTATGGAGTCGATCAAGGCACTGGATTCTTGGAAGATGAAGGGGTAGACCGTGTCCGCTCCTCTTCTTGCTCTGCCAGTTTCTTCTTGATTTCCTGCATCTCCTTCCGAAGTTCGTCCACATCGGCATCTCGTTGAGTGGGTGCCTCCTTCGTAGGCGTTGGTGATTGAGCAGTAGTCGATCGCGTGTCCGATGCAGCAGGCATTGTGGAAAGCAGGCCGTAGTCGATCACCAGCGTTGCGTCGGTTGAAAGCGCAGTTCGATAGCTGTCGGGGCGTTTGGCGGATTCCGGGACGAACTGTATTGTGCGGTTCGCCATTCCTGCCGGATTGAAAATACGCCGGTTGGCCGTGGTACTCGTTTCGGCCCGTTTAGTCCGGTAGCGATACTCGGTCAAGGTCAGATACAGCGACTGTCCATGGACATAGAGCGAACCTGCTGTTGATTCTTCGGATATCGTTCCCGATGATTGTTCAGACTCACAGACACCGGGGGAACGGAGGTCAGATAAGCAGAAGGTCAGCCCAGAAATTTGTGAATTGGTCGACGCAACCACCTGGGCGACGCGAAACCCAACCTGCTGGTCCGATGCAGCTCTGGTGAGTCCTGCGACCAGGAGCGGCGCCAGGTACTCGACGTCCTTGTCCTCAAACGCTCGACCGATCTCCGTCTTGCCGGGGATCAGGTTTCCCAAGACCAGCCCTCGGCTATCCTTGACGACCACGCCACGAAGGACCCGAGCCATTGTATCTGCTGATAACGTGATGGGGTGAGCGGCTTGGAACGAACGATCAGGAATCCGTTCCACATACACCGCGCCTCGGTCTGACTCATGGATCGTTAAATCCAGATCAGGCCCCGTCGCGCAGGCAGACAAGGCTTGGATGATTCCTGCTAGAAGGATAAGAGCCAGTCGCGGATGGTGAGACATGGGTAATGCGAATCGTGTATACCAGTCGGCAGTGTAGCATAACTGAAGCCGGTGAAAACACCGGCAACTTCCTCCAGGAAATGAGGGATCATCCTACTACTTGACAGGAGGGCGCTAGACTCCGAATATGAGCACCCCAATTGTACGAGCTGAGTATTGGACAACGACGTCCAACGCGTCAGTCAGATTATAAGGAACTGACGATGGCGTCCTGTCGGCACAGACAGAATGACCGGAGGGCCTTTCTCCTGCCACAGCAAAACCCTCCGCGGTCGTTTTGAGAGCATGGAAATGAGCATTGGTCGCCGTCATGATCTTGAACATTCCTCGTCGCGTACTACGGAGAGCTTTGTGTGGGCCAGTGAACGGTCTGATCATGATTGCTATAATGCGCAGCGACGGGACAAAAATGATGAATGACCATGTCTGAAGCCACGGCTCCTCGCCCGTATTCCTGGCTGCCGGTTCTTCTCGGCGTGCTGACGGTCGCCACGGTGAGCATCGGCAGCATCGCGTTCCGCTACGTCGAAACCCGCATGGTCGCGACAGCAGGCGAAACCCTGGCCCATACAGCCGCCGAAGTCTCGGACAAACTAGGCCGATTTCTCATTGAACGGCATGGCGATGTGCTGATGATGGCCAGGACGTTCAGCGTGCAGCCAGAGAATCGGGAATTTCAGTCGACGTATATCGCCGGGGTCAAGATCGCATACCCGGATTATCTATGGATCGGCGCAACGGATGCGAACGGACAGATTGTTATTGCCACCGATCCGGCCACAGTAGGGCGGGACTACAGCGCCGAACCATGGTTTCAGGCCGTGCGCAACGGGCAAGGGATCCATATGGGGGACGTGGAGCCATTTGCAGTAATGGGCGGTCCTGACGCCATAGCCGTGACGGCTCCCATCACCGGACCGTACGGAGAATTCCTGGGGGTGGTGACGACGCGGGTGGGGATTTCAGGGCTTGAAGACGTGATGACGAGGACCCTTCTGGCTTTCAGGCAGCGGGAAGGATTTTGGGGAGCGCTGGAATACCAGTTCCTGACTGAGAAGGGGATCGCCTTCATCGATTCGGATCTCCAGCATAAGGGCAACGTCAATCTCAAACAACTCGGTCTACCGTCGGCATTGTTAAGCGAATCGTCCCTATCCAGTTACGTCGAGGAAGAGCACAGGCGTCGCCACGTGCCGGTCATTACCGGCTATGCCAAGACTCTAGCCCATGGCGGGTTTGAGGGTATGCATTGGACGGTGCTGATGCGTATGGATCGGCGCGACGTGCTGGCGCCGATTCGAGAAATCCTCTGGAACCTTGGTCTAGCAGGCGGAGCCGTAGTGGTTCCAACGTTTGGACTCTTGGTGTGGACCGTGACACGCGTGCGGAGGGAATATCAGCGAGCGCAGCAGGAGCGCGCTCTCGCCAGAGATGCCGAAATGTCGCTGCGGAAGAGCGAGGCGCACACGCGGCGCATCGTTGAGATGGCGCTCGATGGGTTCATCGAGATGGATGCAGCCGGGGTCATCACTGACTGGAACGCCCAAGCTGAACGGATATTCGGTTGGCGCCGTCAAGAGACTATAGGGCGACTCCTCTCCGCCACCATTGTCCCGCCACAACACCGGGAGGCCCATGAACGAGGATTGCGGCACTTCCTCGCAACCGGCGAGGGGCCGATGCTGAACACCAGAGTCGAAATCGCAGGCTGCCACCGGGACGGGCACGAGATTCCGATAGAGCTGGCGATCTCGCCGTCCTTGGGCCAGGGAGGGGTCTACACATTCAGCGCGTTCGTGCGGGATATCTCGGCCAGGAAGCAGACGGAGGAGCAGGGCCGTAGGCACCAGGAGGAACTGCAACGACTCAACGAGGCTTTGGATAGACGTGTGCAGGCTCGCACACAAGAGCTGGCTTCCGTCAACGAATCATTGAGGGCTGAAGTGGCTGAACGGGTGCAGACCGAAGGGTCGCTCGAATCAAGCCGGCAAGCATTGCAGAAGTTGACGCTCCAGTTGTTGCGCGTCCAGGAAGAAGAGCGGCGTCGTATCTCGCGAGATTTGCACGATGACATCAATCAACGGCTTGCCCTTCTTGCCATGGATATCGAAGCGGTAGGCCGGCGGCTCAGCTCCTCACCGGATCACGTGGGCCGGGCCGTCCAAGGGATACAAGACCGGGTTGTGGAGTTGTCCGATGTGGTACGGCACTTGGCCTATCAGCTTCATCCCTCCATTCTCGATGACCTCGGCC
>DATHTZ010000606.1:0-4059 GCA_035462675.1 Nitrospiraceae bacterium
GTGATGGCGCCGGCGCCTTCGATGTTGGCCGGGCGGGTTTCGAGGCGCACCACGTGGCCCTGCTGGAGATTAAACATCTCCGCCACTCGGAGTCCATGCGAGCCCAGTGGCCACGCCGGCGGGCAACACTTTGCGCGCCTCCTCCGGCATGAAGCGTTCGGAGCCGAGCCACTCTTCGAGGACATCGGCATGAATGGTGATGGCCTGCCGTTCCTGGCCTTCCGGCAGATCGGCGAAGGTTAAGGCGACTTTTCTGGTCAGACGACCGAGCATCTGTTCCAATTGGCGAACTCCCGCCTCCCTGGTATAGCGGCTGATCGCCAGGTTCAAGACCTCGTCTGAGAGCGGGGCTTGGCCGGCATCCAGGCCTGCTTCCTTGAGCCGACGAGGCCAGAGATAGCGGCGGGCGATCTCCGCCTTTTCCCGTTCGCTGTAACCCTGGAGCCGGATGATTTCCATCCGATCGAGCAGCGGTTGGCTGATCGTATCCAACGTGTTGGCGGTCGTAATGAAGAACACTTTTGACAGATCGAACGGCAGATCGAGATAGTGATCGCGGAATGTATGATTCTGTGCGGGATCCAAGATCTCCAGTAAGGCCGAAGCCGGATCACCTCGGAAGTCCCGGCCCATCTTATCGACCTCGTCCAACATCAAGACTGGATTGTTCACGTTGGCTCGACGCATGGCCTGAATAATCCGTCCGGGAAGGGCTCCGACATAGGTCCGGCGATGACCTCGCAGTTCCGCTTCATCATGCACACCGCCCAGGCTGAATCGCTCGAAGGCTCGTCCCATGGCTCTGGCAATCGATTGGCCCAGGCTGGTTTTGCCGACGCCCGGAGGTCCGACTAGGCAGAGGATGGGCGCCTTGGCCGTCGGATTTAATTTCAACACGGCCAGATGCTCGACGATCCGTTCCTTCACTTCTTTAATGCCATAGTGATCTTCCTCCAGCACTTGACGAACCGTGCCTAACTCTAAACGGTCTTCCGAGGCTTTCTTCCAAGGGAGCTCAAGTACCAAATCGAGATAGGCCCTGAGGACTTGATGATCAGGCGAGGAGGGTGGCACCTTCGCCAATCGACTAAGCTCCCGCTCAACTTCTTTTCGCACAGGGTCAGGAAGGTCGGCTTCTTGAATCTTCTTTTTGAGTTCGGTGGTCTCGCTCTCCTCACCCTCCCCTTCGCCGAGTTCCTGCTGAATGGCCTTCAACTGTTCACGGAGGATATACTCTCGTTGGGTCTTGCCGATCTTGGCTTGGGCTTCGCTCGTGATCTTGTCCCGCAGCTGGAGTATCTGAATTTCTTTTGAGAGGAACGCATACAGCGATCGCAACAGTTCGATGGTGGAGGAACTTTCGAGCAGCTTTTGCTCGTCGTGCACGGTGAGATTGAGGAGTGAGGCCAGGCGATAGGCCAAGGCGACGGGATTATCCTCGTTACCGAAGGCCGTCGCTGCTTCCTGAATTCCGGGAGCCTGAATCAATCGAGGCAGATCTGTGACCAGCTCCTGGATAGCCCGGTGGAGGGCCTGAACTTCGGTGCCCTGGTCTGCAGGGTGATCGAGTCGTCGAGCCTGGACGAGCAGAAACGGTTGTGTCTGTTCAACCTTCAGCAATGCGACTCGCTCAAGCCCCTGTACGAACGTGTGAATCGTGCCGTCATCCGATCGTCCGATCTGTTTCACCATGGCTTTGGTGCCGATGGTGTAGAGCTCTTCGAGCCCTGGCTCTTCCGTCTGAGGGTCGCGCTGCGCGACCACGAGAATCGTCTTGTCTTCTGTTTTCATCGCCGCCTCTATGGCGGCAATCGAGCGCTCACGCCCGACCGTCAAGGGCATCATGATCCCAGGGAAGAGGACCGTGCGTTTAATCGGGAGTACCGGTAGCGTGACAGCCATGGTCTCGTTATTCATGTGGAAGCATTCCTTCGCTCGGTCGGTGAAAAAACTCAAGACGGGCGTCAAGAAGGAAGATAGTTTCTGTCAAGCATAAGTCAAGGGGAGGAGTGGAGGAGGCACGGCAACTGCTCGAAACGGTAGGTGTAGATTAGGATCAGCGCATCTTCAACGGTCTACAAAGGCGCCACCTTGGGGATAGAAGAAGAGTCTTCCGTTAGTGGGACGAGCGTCGGTCGGTGTCGATGATGTGGATGGTAGAGTATAGGTGTCTTTGCCCTCGAGATCGAAGAACCCGGCCACACTCTTTTCCGAGGAGTCTCCGAAGCCTGATGTGGCCTGGTATTGGTCTGCTCCTCCCTCGTCGATGAAGAGACCCCAACCTGAGTAGTCGGCTCGACCAAGACCGGTCGAGCGGTCGAAATCATAGATGTCCCGGCCTTTTCCTGCATCGATCATCAGGCTCACGCTGTTGTCCCAAGCTACTCCACCGTTGTAAAAGGGACCGAAGGAGCCGTAGCGATCATCTCCTTGGCGGTCGATGAAGAGCCCGACCCCGAAATGGGCGGCGGCACCATGTCCATACCGAGCACCATGGTGCTCATCATCCCCATCCAAGTCCAACTTTATCCCGGCGCCAAAAAAGTAGCCCTGTCCCTGTGAGAAGTTGGCGCTGTTGTAATGATCACGCCCTTCGATATCCAGCAAGACTCCCAAGCCACCGGCCAGGCTGTAGGCTTGCCACTCCACTTTCTTTGTGAGAATCCGTTGCCCCGATCCGGCGCCCAGCCCAAAGCAGTCGTACTGGTAGAGGAGATCTCCTGACTTCCCTGTGGGGGCATCCTGTGGATTGTAGGTACTGGGGTAAGTATCGCCACATCGATAGTCGTCGTCGCCGGCGATATCGATGATGGCGCCGACGCCCAGGGGGCCGCCGAATCCGATGGCGAAGCCATGGCTGGTGTAGCGGTCGTTTCCTGCCCCATCGAGCAAGAGGCCAAGCCCTCCAATGGCTGCGCCCTGCGTCAGGCGATTGCCCAAATAAATATCGTTACCTTTCGCGTCGTACAAGATTCCGAGTCCGCCGAACCCAGCGCCTCCCGATCCCATGTCGAGCTGGTAGATATCGTTGCCATCGTGGTCGATTAATAGCCCCACCCCCAGCCGCCCCGTGGCCAGTCCGAGTGGAGCTCCGGCATAGGTGTCATCCCCGTTGAGATCAATGACGACGGCATTGCCTTGATCTTCGTTTGCAGACGAAGCAATCATGCCCCGGTAGAGATCCTTGCCGCCCACATCGATAATCAGACCGATATATTTATCCAGCTCATAGGTATTTGGTCCAGGGCCGCCTATCACGATCAGTCCGTAGGATGTCTCTTGGACTAACAAGACGTCTCCCGTGACGCCGGGAGGAATGGCGGAAGTCGGTAGGGGCGTTGTCCATGCTCCCGCGACCTGGTGAAGCCAGTGCTCATTGGCGAGGCGAGCGAGCACCTGTGCCGCTGCAATGAGACTGTCATAGCCAACCTGTTCTTCAAGCAACTTGGCAAACAGGAGATCGGCTTTGACTCGTACGCTCGTCTGGTCTGACAGGCTTGAAATCTGTGGAATGAAGTATTCCGCCACCGATCCTGCATGCAGAAACAGGAAGTGCTTCTCCGCCTCAGTCAGGTTCGTCAGCGCTTTCTCGCGGTGCAGCGACGCCTGCTCCAAGCTTCCGACCATGAAGGCCAGGAGTTCTTCATGTGCGGAACTTGTCGGCAGAGGAATCGGCTTATAGAGCGTGGAGGTGCGATCCATGCCGGCTTCCAACACATCGAGGAGGGCTGGAAGATTGATGGTCCCTCCTCTTGCCATCTCAGCCAGTAAGAGTCCCTGGTGCTCTAAATCTGTCAGACCGTCCCAGGGTTGCTTGAGGGCCTTGACCGCTACGCGACGTTTGAATTGTGCTGGAATTCCCTCGACTGTTTCGTGGGCAACGAGGAGATCTCTGTGACGTGATCCAGTGAGTTGCTCGAAATCCTTGCGGACGGTAGTAGCCAGCCGGTCGAGCACCGATTGGCGCATATGGCTGCTGGGTGCGGAGGGGGGATCAATCAACGCAAAGAAGCCTTGTACCGTACTGCAACCAGGAAGCCACAAGAGTAGGGGGACACC
>DATHTZ010000607.1:0-8359 GCA_035462675.1 Nitrospiraceae bacterium
CTGTGGGAACGATCCGCTCATTTTTCTCCATTCTCGTTTTCGTACTGCTTCTCTGCACCGTATTCCCGTCCGCGCAGATCGGGTGGCCTTTTACTATCATGTGCGGTTCGACCGGTGATACTAAGAGTGGGCAAGCCTGCGATTTCAGTGACGGCGTGGGGGCGGCCGATTTCGAAGATGATTCGCCGCAAGAGACGCCGGAGGACTGCGTCACTTCGCGAGTGAGTGTGTCAGACTGCCAATCAAGCCGCTCACATGCCTCGAGGGACGAAATTCCTCCGTCCACCCTGCTAGTCTCCCGGCTGATACATCCTCCGACCGCACACAGTTAGCGCGACGTCGAAGGTTCATTTTGCCTTCGATCTCGGTCGTATCACTTCATCGTAACTTCGAAGGAGGCAGCATATGCTGGCTCGGTTATGTAATTGTGCCGTACTGATGACCGTGATGATCGCGGGGGCGAGTGGGATTCTGACGCCGCTCTTTGCTGAGGCGAAAGACCAGATATCTACGTTCGACCTCGACCGCATCATCGAACTGGCGCTGGAGCGGAACCCGGCGATCGCAAGCGCCCGGAGTGTGATCGAGCAGAATGAAGGCAGGCGGACTGAAGCCGGCGCCTATCCCAACCCCACGGTCGGTTTCCAGTCGGCGGATGCCGCGATCCGAGATCCCAGCAACGGTGTGCGTTTGATTGAGCGTGGCGTGACGGTGCATCAGACGGTGGAATGGCCGGGCATGCGGGAGGCTCGTCAGGATGCAGCAGCCGCCGGTCTGGCGGGCGCGACAGTCGGCCTGGAGGAAGCCAGGCTCAATCTCATTGCGGAGGTGAAGGGGTTATTCTACGAGCTACTGCTGGCAGAGCGGACGGTAGACCTTCTCCAACAGAACTTGGAGATTGTTCAGGAGGTGGCGCGTATTGTCAAAGCTCGGGTCCGATCTGGCGAAGGTCCTCAATTCGAAGCGGTGAAGGCGGAAGTGGAGGTGCTCAAGGCCAAGCAAGAACTGACGAAGGCCAAGAATGCCGTACGCGTGAAACTCGTCGGATTGGACACCTTAACAGCAGGGGGCTTGGGGCCACGGTACAAGGTGCAAGGAGATTTCCGGTCGCTCCGGGATCGTCTGGACCCGGAGCAGATGGCGGCGAGGGACCTGTCGCAACATCCCATTCTCAAACGTCAGGGAAAACTGGTGGAGCAGGCTGAATTTAGCGTCACCAAGGAGCGGCAGGCCCGCGTGCCGAACGTGACCCTGTTTGGCGGGTATGCCAGAGAGGCAGGCCGCGAGGCGGTGGTGGGGGGCCTGACTATGCCGACGCCCTTATGGTATCGGCAGCAAGGGCACATTGCGACGGCGCTCGGTTCTCAACGAAAAGAAGAGGCAGAACTGGTTCGTGCCAGGAACGACTTAGCCCGTGCCATCAACCAACATGCCCGAGAAGCGGAAACGGCGCAAGATCAGATCCTCGTCTACGAGGAAGGGCTCTTAAAGCAAGCGCAGGAAGCGCTTCGCATCGCCCAATTGAGTTTTCGCCAAGGCGCCTCCAGCCTCCTGGATGTCCTCGATGCCCAACGGGTTCAACGCCAGATCACGGTGGATTACAATCTGGCTCGCTTCGAACTCTCCCTGGCGCTCACGCGGTTTGAGCGCGCCCTGGGCGGTCCACTCTAAATTGCGAAAAGGACAGAGGAGAGGCATGGTCATTTTTTCTGACCGATATCCACATCGATGCGAGCATCATGTGCGCCCTCGAAATTGTCTGAGCGCGACCTTTACGGTCTTCTTCGGCATGCTGCTGTTGACCTCCTCCACGGCCTGTGACCGTGCGCCGGCCCCGGCTGAGGAGAGCAGACCGAAACATTCGTCGAGCGAGGCACGTCTTGTCCGACTTCCGCTGGATGAAGTCACCCGATCCGGTGTGACGGTAGAGCCGGTCGGACGAGCGGCATTTCGCACCTACCGTACCTTCCCCGGCGTCGTACGGCCGAACGAAAACGCGTTGGCGAATATTACGACCCTCGTGCGTGGGCGGGTGGCCGAGGTGCATGCCGACTTGGGACAGATGGTCAAAGCCAATCAGCTGTTGGCGGTGCTCCATAGCGGTGATCTCGGGCTCGCGCAGTCTGCCTATCTCAAGGCCCGCGCGCGGCGACATGTAGCGGAGCAGGCCTATCAGCGGGCGCAGTTTCTTTACCAAGAGAAAGTCATCGGCCAGGCGGAAGAGCAGCGCCGCGAAGGAGAAATGATCAGTATCCGGGCCGAGGCTCAGGAAGCACTCGAAGGGCTCCGGTTGCTAGGCATGGATGACAAGCAGATCAAATCCCTGGAGCGGACCCAAACGATCCGTTCGCAGGTTCCCATTGTGGCGCCCTTTGCCGGCCGGGTGATCGTGCGTGACCTCACCAAAGGCGAGTTGGTTGAAACCATCCATAAACTGTTTGTGGTGGCCGATCTCTCGACGGTCTGGGTGGTGGCCAATGTATCGGAAAAAGATGTCTCCTATGTGCAGCGCGCGACCACCGTTCCGAATCAGCCGGTCGAGGTCTTTGTGACGGCGTATCCTGACGAAGTGTTCCAGGGGGCCGTTGCGTATGTCGGTGACGTTCTCGATACCGCGACGCGGACCATGCAGGTGCGCCTCGTTTTGGCGAATCCCACCGGTCATCTGAAACCGGAAATGTTCGCAACTATTCGCGTCTTGTCCGAGCCGGCCTCGGATGTCCTGGTCGTTCCCGAAGCAGCCGTTCAGCATGATCGGGATCGCAGCTTCGTGTTTGTGCAAAAGGAGCCTGGCGTCTTTGAAGCGCGGACGATCAGGTTGGGCGACAAGAACGGGACCGTTGCCGAGATTCTCGAAGGGTTGCAGGAAGGGGAAGTAGTCGTCAAAGAAGGCGCCTTTACCTTAAAATCCGAGCTGTTGAAACCCAAAGACTGAGCATGGTCGACAAACTCATTGAGTTCTCTCTCCGTCGCCCCCTATTGATCCTCACCTTCGCCGGCCTTCTTACCCTTCTGGGGGGCTATGCCTTCCGTACGATTTCGATCGACGCGTTTCCCGATGTGACGAGCGTGCTGGTGCAAATCGTCACGAAAGCGCCTGGCTTATCCCCCGAAGAGGTCGAACGGCTGGTGACCTTTCCCATTGAGCAACAAGTCACCGGGGTTCCGCATCTGACGGAACTACGCTCGCTCACTAAAGTAGGGCTGTCGTTGATTACGGTGGTGTTCGACGATCAGATGGACATCAACCTTGCCCGCCAACTCGTGCTCGAACGGCTGATTGAAGTGCAGGAGTCCCTACCTCCCGGGTCTGAACCGAGTATGGCGCCGAATACCACCGGACTGGGAGAGGTATATCAGTATTATCTGGAAGGCCCCCCCCATGCGGGTCTGGACGCCGCCGCTGTGGAACACGAATTGATCGAGCAGCGAACTGCGGTGGACTGGATCATCCGGCCGTTGCTCAAGGGCGTTCCCGGAGTGATCGACGTCAACTCGCAAGGTGGGTATGTCAAACAGTACCAGGTGCTCGTCGAGCCTGAACTGTTGCGCAAATACGCTCTCTCGCTGCACGAGGTGTTCGCCGCTGTGGCAAATAACAATGCGAATGCCGCGGGCAACGTGCTGGAGACACATGCAGAAAAGTACATTGTCCGCGGCGTGGGGATGATCCGGAGACTGAGCGACATCGAGGACATCGTCGTCAAGGAAGCGGGCGGCACTCCCGTGCACATCCATGACGTCGCCCAAGTACAGATCGGGCATGCCATTCGCCATGGCGCTGTCGTCTTGAACGGTGAGCGCGAGGTGGCGGCAGGGATCGTGCTTATGCTGCGCGGCGCAAACGCCCGCGACGTCGTAGAAGGGATCAAGGTCAAGCTTGCCGAGATACGGGACAAGGGGCTGCTGCCGGCAGGATGGCGGATCGTGCCCTTTTATGATCGTATTGAATTGATCTCCGCCGCTTTGACGACCGTCTATAAGGCGCTGGGGGAGGGTATTCTCCTGGTGGTGGTCGTGCTGTTCTTGTTCCTGGGCGATACCAGGAGCGCCTTGATCGTAGCAGCGACGCTCATTCTGACACCGCTCGTGACGTTCTTCGTGATGGATCGGTTCGATCTCACGGCCAATCTGATGTCCTTGGGCGGTCTGGCCATCGCCATCGGCATGATGGTCGACGCCTCTGTGGTGCTGGTGGAAAACATCCACCGGCATCTGTCGGATCCTCGTCACCAGGGGCTGCCTCGACTGGCTCTCATCCTCAATGCCGCTCGAGAGGTTGCTCGCCCCGTGGTATTCGGCATCATCATCATCATCATCGTCTTTATGCCCATCCTTTCTTTCCAAGGCATGGAAGGCAAAATGTTCAAGCCGATGGCCTATACCATCATGATTGCCTTGATGGTGTCGCTCATTTTGTCGATCACCCTGTCGCCGGTTTTGTGTTTGCTGACGTTGCGGGCAGGGCACGCCGACGCCGAGCCCTGGGTACTTCGATGGGCCAAGCGTCTCTATCTTCCTATGCTGCGCTGGGCGTTAGGACATCGGATCATGGTACTGACAACAACCGGACTCACGCTGGAAGGAAGTCTTGCGCTCTTACCATTTTTGGGGTCGGAGTTTGTCACTATTCTGAATGAAGGCACGATGGCTCCCCTCACGATTCGCTTGCCGAGCATTTCCTTGGAGCAATCGATCAAGATCGAACGGGAGGTGCAGCGGGCGGTGCTGGAATTCCCAGAAGTGCAGATGATGGTGTCCAAGATCGGACGTACGGAATTGGCGAATGACCCGCAAGAACCGAACGAAAGCGATTCCGTCGCGGTGTTGCATCCTATTGAGACGTGGACGACGGCCTCCACGATGGCGGAGTTGAAAGAGAAAGTTCGCGAGCGTCTGGCACTGGTGCCCGGCGCCAACTTTCTGCTCAGCCAGCCGATCCAGCAACGGGTGGACGAATTGATTTCGGGGGTGCGGGCGGAGGTGACTGTCAAACTGTTCGGGCCAGACCTGGATGAGCTGCGTCAGACGGGGGATAAGATCGCCGGCGTCCTCGGCACGATTCGAGGCGTCAAAGATCTAAAGGTAGAGCAACTCTTTGGCCAGCCGTACATCACCATCGATATCGATCGGGGCAAGATCGCCCGGCACGGCATCAACGTCTCGGATGTGCGTGAGGTCATCGCCACCGCGATCGGAGGGGAAACCGCGACCAGGGTGTATGAAGAGAATCGACGGTTCAATTTGGTCGTGCGGTTTCCGGAACAGTATCGGAACAGCATCGAGACCATCGGGAACATTCGACTGACGGACGGCAGTGGAGCCTTCATCCCACTTAGCGATCTTGGCACCATTCAGATGCACGAGGGACCGGGGCGTATCAATCGCGATCAACTCCAGCGGTATCTGCCGGTCAGCTTCAATACCCACGGACGGGATATCGGAAGCATTGTGGCTGAGGCGCAGGAGCGGATGGCCCGCGAGATTCGGCTCCCGAGCGGGTACCATGTGGTCTGGGGCGGATCGTTCGAAAATATGGAACGGGCGCTGGGCCGTATCAAGATTATTGTCCCGATCACCATTGGCGTGATCTTCTTGCTTCTGTTCTCGTCGTTCTCCTCGCTCAAACAAGCGGCATTGATCATCCTCAATCTTCCTTTCGCGCTGATCGGCGGAATTGTCGCCTTATGGGTAACGGGAGAATACCTAAGCGTGCCGGCCTCGGTCGGATTCATCAATCTTTTCGGCGTGGCCGTGTTAAACGGCATCGTGTTGGTGTCTTATATGAATTCGCTCCGTCGGCAGGAAGGAATGGGCGTTGAGCAGGCGGTACTGACCGGCTGCGTGATGCGTCTGCGTCCTGTCTTAATGACGGCGTTGGTCGCGTTACTGGGATTGGTGCCGCTGGCCTTTGCCCATGGGATTGGATCGGAAGTTCAGCGACCTCTAGCCGTCGTGGTGATCGGCGGACTCGTCAGTTCAACGTTCCTGACGCTGATTGTATTGCCGGTGCTCTACCAGTGGATCGAAGAGCGAGCCGCCGTTCCGAGCCCTTCGCGAGTGTCACAGCCGGCCATCAATCAACCGGATGGCACGGTGCAAACGGTTCGATCACGGCACGTATGAGACGCGACATGGCCGCGCGGGGCCGAACGGCCGCTGAGAGGTAAACTGCGGGGTCTCTAAGGCGTGATGCAGTATGGCCGTCTTGGAACTCCGGTTTGCGCAGCTGGCCGGAGCCGCACAAACCGGAGGATGTACTCTCAACGGTACGATGGCCCAGAGATAGCTGTCTAAGGATCGCGTCGTTTCAAGAGACTGCGGGTGATCGGTTTCATCGATGTGTTGAGCAATCACGCTCTTTCTCTTTGTTGTTGAGTCTGCTGTGGCGTCGTCCATTTGACGAAGTATGTGTGCAGATGTATCATGAAATCGTTATGTGTAAAGTCATTCTTCTCGTTCTGCTGTGCCTGTCAGTATTGTGCATGGTCCTGCTTATGGGAAGTCATCATCTAGCCTCAGACCATCTACATCACGATGCTGCAACGTCCTGTTCCACCTGCATAGGAGCGGTGGCCACGAGCACGATCGTTGTTCTCTTCACCTTGCTGGGCCTTTCGAGCCTCATGATTTCTACCACACCTGCGCTCAAACTGGTTGTCCGTCAATTCCATCCTCCTCGCGTGCGCTGACCTACATAGCGGTTTCATCTACTAGTACGCTTTCCAGAAAACAGCTGCGACGGGTTTGCGTGGGCTGGTCTGCCTAAGTGCCAATCGTGGGCAGGGGGACCTCAAGCCCGGAAAGGCGAAGGGTTGTACACAATGAACGCCGATTGTATTTCGAGGCGTCTGCTGCTGAAGCGCGCGGCTGCGCTGGGGCTGCTGGCAGTGGTGGAACGACTCGTGCCCGCCTATGCCCTCACGAACACGACCGCCAATTCCGCTTCACAGACCGCGATAAGCGGAGAGGTCATTGATCTGACGATCAGCGAGCAGTTGTTCCTCCTCGATGGGCGAACCGGGATGGCTATGACGATCAATGGAACGATACCGGGTCCCATCATTCGTCTGAAAGAAGGTCAACCGGCGACACTGCGCGTCACGAATCGGTTACAGGAGGACACGTCGATTCATTGGCACGGGTTGCTGCTCCCGCCCGCTGTAGATGGGGTGCCTGGCGTGAGCTTCGCCGGCATCGAGCCGGGAGCCACCTTTACCTATCGTTTTCCGGTCAAGCAAAGCGGCACCTATTGGTTTCATAGTCATTCGGGCGGCCAAGAACTCTCGGGGCTGTACGCGCCGCTGATTATCGACCCCATCGAACCGGAGCCGTTTCACTACGAGCGTGATTATGTGGTGATGCTCTCGGATTGGAGTTTTGAATCAGCCGAAACCCTGTTCTCGAATCTGAAAAAACAAGGAGGATACTACAATTTCCAGAAACGTGCGGCGGGTGAGTTCTTCACCGACGTGGGGCGCATGGGTTTCTGGCAGGCGATCCAGAACTACTTGATGTGGGACCGAATGCGGATGGATCCGACCGACTTTGCGGATGTCACCGGGTACACCTTCACCTATCTGATGAACGGCCTGTCGCCCGCCGGCAACTGGACGGGGCTGTTTTGTCCAGGCGAGCGGGTGCGTCTACGATTTATCAACGCGGCCAGTATGACCTTCTACGACGTGCGCATCCCTGGTCTCAAGATGACGGTGGTGCAGGTCGATGGACAGAATGTCCAGCCCGTCGTGGTGGACGAGTTCCGCATGGGAGTGGCGGAGACCTACGATGTGATCGTCGAACCTGCTGAGGACCGCGGCTACACCATCTTTGCCGAGACGATGGATCGCAGCGGCTATGCGCGCGGCACGCTCGCTACACGAACTGGCATGGCGGCGGCGATTCCAGAACGTCGGCCCCGACCGCTTCGCACGATGGAGGATATGGGCATGAGTATGGAGGGCATGGACATGGGAGGCATGAAGAACCCCCATGGCGGCATGACCATGCCCAAGATGGAGGCCCCCGGCGACATCCAGAAGGTGAGACCTTCTGACGATAGCTCCAGCACTGAGCACAGGCAGCACGGCTTGGAAACACCGTCCATGCAAGACATGCCCAAGATGCCGTCCATGGATGTGGGCGATCAAGGCCGCTCGAAGATACCGGGCGCCGAGCCCGTCAAGCATGGCCCAGACGATCATGGTCCCGGCAATCAAATGGTCGCCGAGTATTCGCGGAATCGTATAGGAGAACCGGGGAGGGGGCTGGAAGGCAGTGGGCGGCGTGTGCTGCTCTATACAGATTTGAAAAGTCTTGCGCCCTACCCAGACCAACGGGAGCCGGAGCGCGAGATTGA
>DATHTZ010000608.1:0-3634 GCA_035462675.1 Nitrospiraceae bacterium
AAGGCTCCGGATGGGCATAATCCAGAGGTAGTCCCACCTGCGTGAGAGGCATACACCTCTTGAGTGGGGGCCCACCGGCGGTTCGCTTCGCCATGAATCTTCAAGCATGTATTCATCGCCCTCTCACTCTGATGTCGGGTAATGGGATAACTACACAGCAACCTCTGTACCAGGATTTTCTCAGTGAAAATATTCCGGGGCCTATGTTGTAAGTCGTTGAGTACATGTGGTTAGGCAAGTGAGCGGGAAAGGCGAGGCATTGGGCAGAGGGTGTCTGATTCAGTACACTCCGTATCCTAGGAGATACAGGCACAGGACAAGGCGGCAGATAAAAGCAACTGAGAGCCAGAAATGGAGCGCGATCTATTGGTGGAGATGTTTCATTGCAGCGGCACAGAGGAGGATAAAGAGGCCGATCCAGAGAGCGGCTTGCTGGAAGGGGATCGCTTCGTAGGATTCTTCTCTGCCTTCTTCTGCGTCATCGGACTTGAAGAGCACTGTGTAGAGGAAGAGCGTGAGAAGACAGAGGACCAGAAACAGCTTCACAAAGAATACGGTCAGATACTTCGCATGGTGCTGGATCCCGCTACCGGTTTGCGCGGTAATGAGCTGATTCACATAGTGAAAATTGATGCCACCTGTAAACAGCAGGATCACAAGCAGAATACCCGCGACCTTCTTGTAATGTTGATAGAATGCATCGGTGATCGGCTTGATCTGCTCCTTGGCCACTGCCTTCTTCAGCCCAGGAGTCACAGCCATGATGAGGAACGCGATTCCACCGATCCAGACGACCGCCGCTGACAAGTGGACCCAGTGATTGAGGATCGGGATGAGTGTGTTGAGGTCGGTGACGAGACTTTGAAGCGCGTCCATAGGTCGGTGTGGGAGCGAGAGGGCAGAGCGTTCACGGTCCGTAGAGTGGTGCCTATCTCCGACTCCTCAGTCCTTATCTTTTACGTCGAAATTGAAGACCGGGGCATCGTTGCCGAATCGTTTCTTGCGGAGTTCTTCCATCAGTTCAATAGTAATCAGAGGAATACTCTGTTCGCGTGCGTGTTTTTCAACGCCTTTTTTCACCATGGCGCGTAAGAAGTAGGGAATCCGGTTAAGTCGTGTCTCTGAGTCCTCATCCCACGCCACAGGGCTTTCTTCCGGGGTATTAAATGCGACTTTGATCTTCTCACCGCCTTTTGGGGTGTAGAGACACCATTGATCTTCGTCCAGCCAGTCGCCGTGATCGACGTAGGGGCGTGCGCGGCAGCCTCCGCAGATGTCCGTGTATTCACAATCGCCACATTTACCTTTCAAGTGCGGATAGCGAAAGGAATTGAAGACGTCGGACTTTTCCCACAGGTCGACGAAGCTGGTTTCGCGGATATTCCCGGCAGATAACGGCATGTAGGGGCATGGGGTCAACTCGCCGTTAGGGGTCACGCGCGCATAATTGGTGCCGGCAAGGCAGCCGCCCCCCATATAGCCCGTCGCTTTGGTGATCGGGGAGTTTGGATCCTTCTCGTACGCCAGCCGTTTGAAATGCGGCGCACAACGAGCCCTGACGAGCATCCCTTTGTAATTATCCTGACAGTTCACCAGGTAGCCAAGCACCTCTTCATACTGGGCAGGAGTGATGTCGGTGAGTTCTTCGCCGCGACCGGTGCAGACCATGAAGAAGACATTCAGCACTTTGGCGCCGAGCTGGTGCGCCCAATCGATCACCGAAGGCAGTTCCTGGTAATTCATGGGCTGCGCGCTGAAGTGGACTTGGAAGGCCAGCCCGTTCCGCTTGCAGGCCTCGATGCCGGCAAGCGCGGCCTCCCATGCACCGGGCACGCCTCGGAAGCGATTGTGCTTCTGGGGATCGAGTGAATCGATACTGATGCCCATGCCCATCACGCCAATCTCGACCAAGGTCTTCGCCATTCGATCATCGATCAGCATGCCGTTGGTTCCAAATACCACCATGAAACCAAGTTTCACGGCATGGCGCGCGATATCGAGAATGTCGGGGCGGACGAGCGGTTCGCCACCCGTAATCACGAGAAGGCAACCTCTGTTGACCTCGGCAATCTGATCGATGAGCCGGTAACACTCTTCGGTCGAAAGCTCATCGTCCCCGCCGGCAGATTTCGTCGTCGCATCGAGGTAGCAATGGTCACACTTGAGATTACAGCGCTTCGTAAGGTTCAGAGCTATGAGATAGGGCTTGAAGTCATCGACCGTTCGGCCATCGTGTGGCGCAGAATCTGTAGATGGCGGGGTAAAGAACTGCGAGACCTGTTGCTGGATATTGCCGAATGCGCCCGCTGCATTTGGGGCATTGAAAATTGGAAGAGATTTACCCATAACGTTCGATAATGATGAATGTTAAATTATGAATGTTGAATGGGATGCGTGTATGTCAGGACTGGCCCGTCATTCAACATTGAGAATTTACAATTTAACATTGGCAAAGCTAGGAACGAGCTTTGCCAGTGAGGTTGGCGATCATGTCCTTCAGGTTGCCGGTCTTCATGGCTTCCGCCATGTAGTCCTTGGCCTGTTCGATGCCCTCGTGAGCCACCTCAGCCGTGATGACTATGACGCCGATCTTATCGGCATGTTTTTCGATGAGGGCACGCGTACAGTCTCGCATAAACCCTTCAGGAGCCCGTTCAAGTCGTGATTGAGCCTCCGGCATCCAGGTATACGGAGAGGCAGGGGTAGGTTCCACCGCGTCACCGTTCCCCTTCTCTTGTTCATTCTCGTGCAAGCTGGTCGCAGCACCATTGGCACCGTTCGTTGCAGCGGCCACAGTCGCCTGGGCCTCGGTCGAGGCGCCGGTTCCCTTGTTCGCGAAGATGGGGGTGTAGTCCTCTGAAGCCGCTTCCTGGATCATGGGTGCGGCATACTCAAGAGTGATCGTGGTCATACCGAGTTTGCGAGCGGTCTTCTCGATTTTGGCCTTGGCGCGCCGCCGTTGAAAGCCGGCTGGGACTGCACGGATACCCTCCTTGGCATCTTTCGTCCATTGCATGGGCACGTCATCATAGGCCAAATCGGTTTCGAGAACCCCTTCGGCATGAGCTGCTGCTTCAAAAAGCTGCTTGTCAACCAATTTGAAGCGATCCCCTCCGGCGGAGCAGACAGGGCATTTCACGGGGGTCTCCCCCTTGCCAATGTAGCCGCAGCCGTCGCAGACGAAGTAATCCTGAGTCATCCGATCCAAATACGCTTGAGTATTTGCACTCACTTTTGGCTTGTCTTCCACAATCTCAGTCATCATGCCACTGAGGGTCGAGCCCATGAGATCCTTCAGCACGGACTCGTCAGCCTGCATTTTTTCTCGGTCGATGCCGGCGGCATCCAGGCTGCCACCCAGCGCATGCATGGCGTCCATCGCGCCCTTGGGCAGGATATGTCCCACAGCTGCGTCAACGACGGTATTGCTGATAATGGTATGGCCCTTTTCGATGGCGTAGCGGTGAATCGCGGTCTTGGCGACGCCTCTGGCAAATACGGGAATCTTTTCCATTCGGCGAAGGGCTTCTTCAGTCCAGGCGATCGTGTATTCCGCCAGCGTGTCGATCGGCGGCACGTATTTGCGGTTCGATACCAGGATATTGCAGGGCGCGGACCGCAACAGATTTTCCGT
>DATHTZ010000609.1:0-5569 GCA_035462675.1 Nitrospiraceae bacterium
ATCCACGGTCCAGGTGGTCAGATTCATCACCCAGTTGCCCAGCAGACGCCCGTTGCCGGTTGCAGCCAACTGCCGCTTCGCGATCGTGAGATCGGTTAAGTCCGACTGCAGGCTGAAATTCGAGTTGGCTGGATCGGCCGGATCCAACACCGAACTCGTGTTGATGGCGGGGTTGTATGAATATCCGCCGCCCACGGAAAGCTGCGGAGTCTGCGAATAGGTCAGGTCGCCCTCGGCGTAACCAGGGTTTTCCAGGATGTTCCAATTCAGTCGAGCCACGTACATGAGCTCGTTCGCATTATTTCTGAAATTCGCACCCGTGGCATATTGTCGTCCGCGAAAATTATCGCCCCCATCCACCCCCTCGGATTGAAACGACCCGAGACCGGTGACGTTTGGGCCTTGCCCGTTAAAGACGCCGAAATAATAATTGACCGGTAGGTCCGGATCGTTGAGCAGCGTGATACCGATGTCACGCCGATTGAGGCCGCTCGCAGTGAAGGCGTCCATCACCAATGCCCGCTCCGCGAACTGCATCGACGCGGTGCTGTTGATCTGTGAGCGATTGAAGAGCACTTTGTATTGCCCCGCCCAAATATTGGCCCAGCGCCAGCGGGTAAACTGGAAGTTCCAATCGAGCAGTTGGACACCCGACGCATTGGCCGCATCTTCGCCACTCTCCGCCCCTAGCTGGATATAGTATTTGAAATCCGGATCGAACAGGTGGCCCATGAAAATGATGCGCGCCCGGCGAGCCTGGAACGTGTCGGAGCTTTCTTCAAAGCGCGAAGCGCGCAGATTGCCGAATACGCCCAGAAATTGAGGATAGTTTTTGAAATCCCCCAACGTCCGCGCCAGGGAGTTCTGGTCCCAGTGGGTATAGCGTAACTGCGTCATCGCCCGGATCTTGAGGAAAAATGCATTGTCATTGAATGAAAAATTAAATCCCTTCTCGTACCACATCTTGAAATCCGGAGCGGCTGCTCGCGCGCGGGCTTGTGAGGCTTTTCCCACTTGGTCAAATTCTTCCTGAGTAATCGTTCCCTGTTTGACCGCTCGTTCGAGCAGCAGACGCAGCGCCGGGTCCTGATCTTCCACAAAGACCCACTCCCCGTTTTTTTGCACCATCCGCCCCGTGTCAGCTGCCCAGAGCAGCGGCACGCCGAACCATCCCTCCACCCCCATCACCACCGCCAGGAAACAGCCGATCACATGGCCAAACCACATTCTTCGTCGCATACTTGTCGTCACCCCTCCTTCTTTCATCGCCCCCATTCTTCGCCCATCGCCGATGACAACTCCTGCTTCCCCGTCGACTGGCAGTGATCAACCGCCTTCGGCCGGCAGTGCGACTGCACGGAGGTAGTTGCGAAAGTGAATGGCAGGGGTTTCGTCGACCGGGTCCTTCATCCAGAATTGTTGCGGATCGAAGAACAGTTCGTACGGCGGTGGGGCAGGAGGCACTTCCGGATAGAAGGGGTAATAGCTACGGGTGGGTGACCGCGGTTGGAGGCTCCGCACATAGGTGAGTCCGACATGGAAGAATGGGTCGCGGACCGCAATCCAGCCTGAAGTGACGATCCGTTCGTAGGCTGGATTCAATCCCGGCTCATACAGCGCAAATGCGATCCGTTCATTTGGGTTCGCCATCCGCAGTCCTTCAACTACGTACGGCGCAAGTGCCTGGAGTTCTTCGTCTCGAAACAGTCGTTCCGGCACGGCAGTCTTACCGAAGAGACGCAAGGGCCACATGGATGGTCGTTCTCGCGACGACATACCTTTCAGTACCCTCGCCACGTCGGCAGCCGTGAGCTGGATCGGATGGGTATAGCCCTCGTCTTTTGCGACTTGCTCTATCCTGATCATCAGGCGCTGATCTTCGTGAATGACCTGGATCGGCACGGGAAGTCGCGCACAGCCGATAGCCAACAGGCAGAACAGAGCCAACCCGAGCCGGCTTCCGACGAAGCGGCCACGGCCCCACTGTGTATTTGCTGTCACATTCATGCAGAGAAACCTCCTTCCAGCTTGCACGTTGAATGTGGATCGAAATTATCGGGATATCGATGGCAAGATGATCGAAGCTTTGGTCGACGCCGCCTCAACGAGCTGTGAGTCCTGAACAAGCTCGTAGCCTCTTGCTTTCAAGGCTTGCCCTCCTTGCGAGGTGCTCACGAATGCCAAGAATCGTTGCGCGACAGGATGATCCTGCTGACCGCGCTTCAGAGCAAACGCATTCATCGGCGAGAATGCACCGGGCGCAGACAACGCGTGAATCGTGACTCCTTTGGCCGTCATCGCATCCAGAGCGAGTACCAGACCGAAATGGGCCTTTCCGTTCTGCACCAGCGCAAGAACCTCTCCGGCATGCTTGGCGAAGACCAGACGCTCGGACGGCTCTGCATTGAATCCCACAGTTTTGAGCAAGGCACGGGCGCGACGGCCGCAGTCGATTTTTTGGGGATCGGGAATCGCAATAACGATCCGCTGCTGCTTCATTCGGTTGAGCAGGTCACCCGTCGAGCCGAACACAGCGGCATCCGATGACGAGGCCACCACCGCCAGAGGGACAGAGATGGCTGGTCCCGTCGCAGGTCGGCGGGCAACATCACGTGCCTCCATCCATTCGAGGAGTGATGGGTCATCCGATGCCACCAACTGCACCGGAAGGCTTTTGATTGAACCTTTCAGCTCAGTCTCCGAGTTGACTACGATCCGCACACGGTCTCCCACATGCGCTGCCTCGAACGCCTGTGCGACAGTGTCCACTGCGTCGATCACACTCGGGGTTACTGCGATGGTGACCGTGCCGGCGTACGCGGCCGAATCCGTCAACCAGATGCCTAGAATGGCACAGACAAATACCCTCACAGGTCGGGTAGGGTTACGCATACTTCGTCTCATGGTTCCCTCTCTATAGTGGTGAGGATGTAGGTGCGAAGACCAATAAATGACATCTTTTATGTATATTAGCCATTTATACTTGACATTGATGCGAAAAAAAATCCTCATGTCACTTCGCTTGCTCTAGCAGCCCAGGACCCAATCCACCGAAGATGCGGCCAGCTTCTGGAGATTGGGAAGCGGCTGGTTTGCCGCGACTGAATTAATTCTTCCGATCAGCACAGTTATTCTCACAAAATTTTCCATGGATATCCTGAGCATTGAGACTCGGTCACTCTCGGTTTATCTACAATGTTTGCAGCTTGCCGGTGTCCTTCGTGTCATAGCCCCCAAGCGCCTTGATCTCTGCACGAAATGACCGGCTGGCGATAGTGTCAAACAAGTTGGCGAGCGTCGGATGGGACTTCAGATAGGCTTTGGGAACCACGAGATCGTACCGGGCTGCTTGAAGCGGCACAAAATTGAGGCCAAAGAGTTGTGCTGCAGACCGGATCCCGATCCCGACGTCAGCCTGATGACTTGTGATGGCCCTAGCCACTTCGAAGTGAGACGACACAGTCCTCGCGTATCCTCGTACTTGATTCGGATCGATCCCCGCCGCGCGCAACCGTTGATCCAGCAACAGTCTGGCCCCAGCTCCCTCTTCTCGATTCACAAGTGTGATGTTGGGATCGGTTATATCGCTGACTGCACGGATAGACTTGGGATTACCTGCTCGAACGAGCAAACCCTCTTCCCAAGTCGCAAATGTGACGACTTCATAGTTCGAACCTTTCAGCGCACGTCGGAGGAACGGAAGGTTTGATTCGCCGGTCGTCGGGTCAAAGAGATGCAGACCTGCGACATGAACCTCGCCCTGCTGCAAAGCCCGAAGCGCCGCCATACTCCCCATTGTCCAACCCACGACGGACGTCTGATCCTTCCGTTGACGCAAATGTGCGCCGACGAGAAAAATTGCGGGATCACAACCAGCGACAGAAATTTCCTGTTCAATCGCATGACGATCGCGTGAGAGGTTCACTCGTACCATAGCGCCCGATGCCTGGCCATGCACATCCAATGCGTACCCATCGGCCGGCACACTATACGAAAGCGCCTCACCCAATTCTGAGACGGGTCGCACGATCATACGGGGCCCTACCCTGGCCACCTTCACGCGAATGGTCGTGATCTTCTCATCGCGCTGGGGGAAACTCCCGATCAGTTTCCCTTCAATGGCATCGTGCGCCTCCGCAAGACTAAAGAGGTCTTCCACGCGACAACCCAAGACCGCAGCCAGTCGAAGTGCGACCGCTGTGGTGGGTAAATAGAGATGAGATTCGATTGCCGAGACGGCCTGCCTGGTGATCCCTGATTTTGCTGCAAGTTCACCCTGTGAAAGACCATGGGTGACGCGAATATGTTTTAAATGATTCTGGAAATGTTCTGCAGATTCCGCTCGGTGAGCCTGTCCCATAATGAGACAATAGATAGCATGTATACTTGCACAGTTCAAGTATACAGTAATTGATTAGTCGAAATATCACACACTTTACATTGAAGAACACGAACCAAAGTCAGCCCGCACATGAAAATATAATGAGCAAAAGCATGACCTATGTTTTATTGTTGACAATATGGATTAACATGATTTAATATAAAATCGTTAATCATGACCGGAATAATAGGGATTAAAGCTTTGCGCACACTTATCCAACGGTTTCACTATCGGAAGATCTTCCTGCGCTCGCTCGTGCTCTTCCTCCTTATAGCGAGCGCCGTTCCTTCGCTGTCCTTAGCCATCGATTGGGTCCCGACAGAGGATGAGATCAAGAAGTATCGCCAGAGCTGGAATCCTCTGTCCCACGGTCCCGTTCTCCTCCAAGCGGTCGATATACAACCCAAGGGGCAGCTTTCAATTCGGGAATTCATTTTCTCACAAATCGGAGAGAGCAGTTTCGGCAATCACCTCAGCGGTCCGACCGACAGCAACAGCGGGCCGATTCATCTCTACCAAGTGTCGCCCTCTGTCAATGCCTCCTACGGACTGACGAATCATGTCGAATTAGGCGTCGCACTTTCGATGAATTCGTTCTGGGCCACCCAAAACGGAAAAAGCACGAGTTCGACAGGCCTCGGCGACACCTCACTCATCATGAAATACCGGCCAATCATCCAGGACCCTGGGAGCTGGCGCCCTTCCCTTACCCATTACACACAAATCGTGCTACCCACCAGCCGATGGGCCGATGCGGACAAGCCGCCCGGCGGATTCACACCCCTCGGACGACTTCCCAGTACGCGATTTGGCGAATATGGGCTGACGCAAGGACTGATGACGCGAAAGAACCTCGAACCAGTTCGCATCAGCGCAGCCGTGTTCTATACCTACGCCGCGCCGGGTGAGAATGGCGGACAGAACACCTACACCGGCGACATCGTCAACACGCGCTTGATTTTCGAGCACATACTTAATGACAAGAGCGGGTTCGGGTACAACATCGAACTCAGCACCTTGCACGGGCTCACCTGGCGGGCGGACGGACACGACATCAACGCAGGACAGAAAAACGGCTTTACGATTATCGGTGTAGAGCCAGCGCTTCAATGGAACTTTTCTCAAAACTGGTTGGTCGCCGTGGGCTGTCTGTTTACCGTTGCAGGCCAGAATGCCATCAATGCCACC
>DATHTZ010000610.1:0-1512 GCA_035462675.1 Nitrospiraceae bacterium
AAGTGGTGGTGCAACGTGGAGACACCCATTCCGGCGATCTCAGCGAGTTCCTCCACACGGAGCGGTCTCGCATAGTTGTCTTTGATCCAAGCGATAGCTTTTGCCGTTCGCTGACTTTGATCACCTAATGTCGCGATGGCACGAAGTCGCGCGCCCTCTGGCCCTTGTAGGACGCGAAAGATAATCTCGCGCTCGATCAAGCCGTGAAGGAAGTCAATCTCCCGAGGTTGGTCCAACAGGCGCATGAGCCGGCAGAAAGAGTCAAGCAATTCCACTGTGAGCTCGCCCATGGCGATGGCGGGGCCTTTCTCCGCCTGTGGGCCAACCCCCATGTCTTCCCGGTTAAGAAGCTCCCTGACCACGGGCATTTGCAGCTTCAAAGACAAGGCAAGACAAGGCGTCTGCTCGCTCGCTTCCACGACCCTGGCCACGACCGGGAGGGCGACGGAGGCCAGTAAATAGTGGGACGAACCATAGGTGAAGCTCTTGTCGCCAAGTTCAACCCGCTTGCGCCCCTGCGCCGTCAAGATCAGGCTCGGCTCGTACGTCATGGAACAGGGTGGCGTCGGAGCCGTTCGCCGGTGCACTGTAAGACCCGGCACTTCCGTAATCCGCTTCTGTTCCAAGCCGACGTATGCCGCAATCCTGCGAGCCAGTTCTTCCTTCATTTCCTGCAGCCGGTCTGGCGTCATCACGCACGCTCCTCGAACCCAGAGTACATCCGAGGCTAGCATTTTTACTAGCCATCGACAGGAATAGGCTAAAAGTCGGCAGGTTCAGGCTACCGGTTGGGATACTTCACAGCCTACCCTTGAACCATGCAGAAAATCCCGCTCGAAGTTTCGGATGGAAGGAACAAGACGAGTTATACGAAATCATCGATCCTTGGACTGTGTTTTCTGATAGCGAGTGCACAAGGCGCGTCCGCACAAGAAAAACCGGCAAATCCCCCAACTGCGAACCGCACGAATGCGGAACAGGATGTCATTCGTCTCTCCAAGGACAAGTGGATCTGGATGGCAGAGCGCAAACTCGATTCCCTGGAAGCTCTATTCCATGAGGACGCTGTCTTTGTCCACATGGGCGGGACCATGTCCAGGAGCCAGGAGCTTGATGTGATCAAGACGGGAAGGATCCACTACAAGCAAGCGGATATTCAGGAAGTGTCGGTGCACATCATTGGCACCACCGCAATCCTGTTGAACAAAATTCGGCTGTTAGCAGTGGTTGGCGGCAACGAGGTGACCAATCCCTTCGTGGTTACAGAGGTGTACGTGCAGCAAGGCGGCGCCTGGAAGCTAGCCTCAGTCTCTTTCACCCGCCTGCTCAGCCAGTAGGCGGCCTCGCGATCCACCGAGCCAAAATGACGACCAAAGCGACGTACACAGCGGTAGCGGTCTTGGCGTTGCTCACAGCCGCGCCATCTGAACTCCCGCGGGTTGAAGCGTCGTCTAAGGTCAGAGACACCGACATGAACGCAAATCCAGGCGCCCATCTTGGAAGTCAGAGCAC
>DATHTZ010000611.1:0-4680 GCA_035462675.1 Nitrospiraceae bacterium
ACCTCCTGCGCCCCCTGTAAGGTACGCATTAATCACTTCAGACCCACCGAACTCCATGGTGCTGACCTGGTCGGCACCCTGCGAATAAGGCTCATGTGGCCATTCATGGCCATCGACGGTGAACAGCTGAACCTGCTCGCTGAACGCCCCGAGCACGTGAATGGCCACCGGATCTCCGACATGTGCCTGCAGCAGCGGCGTCGCAGGTCCACCACCCCCGGCTTTCACGCAGCTGAAGATCTCCGACACATCACAACCCTTTTCTATCCGCCAGGCAGTCGGTTCCGACTGGTAATTCACGGCCGTGATGCCGGCCGCCTGTTGGATGTACGGCATGAAACTCACGCCTATGATGTTATCTTCGTCCTGGAACATCAACGAGAAGGAACGGTAATTTTTCCGGTTTTCGTTCCCGGGAATCGTCCGATCCACGAGCACATCGGCTCGCCAGCTGCTCTTCATCGTAACATCGGCGCCCGTCATTGGATCGCGGTAGTGCGATCCCTTCGGACCGACAATGATCGAGCCGAACAGGCCATTGCGTGGATTCTCGACCACGTTCCCCCAATCTTGAATGAGGGCGGCCAGTTCTCCGTACTCCGGGTGAGCAAAATAGGTGTACGTTTTGCTCTGCCCAGGACCGACCGTTTGATCGCCAGGGTTGTTGCCGACATTGGCGCCGAACGAATCTTTCGGATCGAACGCCATCATATCGACGTGGAATCCGGCCCGTTCTTTTGCCATCTCGTTTTTCAGATTGATCTTCATGCAATCACCGACGTTCACATGCAAGGTCAGTGGGCTCGGCTTGAGTTCACCTGCCTTGACCTTGCCACGATCACCGTCGAGCACGTACATCTTGCCCTGCTCGTTCCCAAACACCATCTTTCGTTCCAAATCGACTTCCATCACACCCGGCGCCCCTTCGTGGTACCGAATATTCTGGTCGATCGCGGAAACGTTGAAGGTCTTCACGGGAGCCTCGGCGGGACAGACCGACGGAGCGGATTTTTGAATCTGCTCACGGCTCGGCAAGGGCTTCAGATCCCCTTGCAACTCATCAAAGACACGGAAGAGTCCCCAACTACCTTCCGCAAAGTGAGAAGCGCGGCCACTATAGTACAGATAGTCACCGGCTTGCTTCTGCGGTCCCCCCGCTGCTGGAATCGCCGGATCGTAACGCTCTCCGATCGCCAGGTGAATTGTGCTCCGCGGCATGGCGGTCGTCGAATACCGTTCCATCGGGAACCAATGGCCCGTCACGTGCCAGGTATGCACTTCGTTTGCAGACCCTACCAGAGCACGCACCAGAATTGGATCACCGAGGTAGGCCCGCAACAACGGAGTACCCGGATCGCCGTGAATGCCGGATACGAAGAGTTTCGATGGGTCAGGATTATTGGCTAGGCGCACACTCAACGGCTCCACGCGCATGCTGTAGCCGCTTCCGGTAGTGGCTTCGCCGCCGTTCAAAAACCACATCGGAGACTTATTGATACGCTCCGGGAACTGGTGCGACGGCGGCCCGTCGACGGTGGTCGCCCCCACTCTCGCTTGAGGATTATCGGTGGTGATCAATTCCGCCGTCCGCGCATTGCTGTCCATGATGTGCATCATGACTTCGCGGAAACTGCCACGGATATGAGCCGAGACCGGCTCTAAGGTATGGATGTCCGCAATAGGGCCGCTCCGGATCTCTTTCCCGGTGACCGGATCATGATAGGTAGAGCGCGGCGGCTCGGTAATGAACGCTGAGAACAGCCCGTGCCCCCAGGTATCGGTTCCGAACACATGGTCATGCCAATACACGGTGCCGAAATCGGCATCGACATACCAGCGCTCACGGATAAATTCGACGCTGGCAATATCGTTCTTACTGTGCCCGTACTTCAACGGCGCATCGAACGTGATGGTCTTTCCATTGATGGTCTTGATCCGCGCCACTTCGAAGTATTTTGGATCGTCCATCCCTATGCCCAGTTCGATGTTCGGATGGAACTTCGACGCATCGCCCACCGTGATACTGCGCGAGCCGGCTTTCGAATCCGCCGTCAGTATCGTGTTTCCCGGCAGGGGCATTCCTTTAGTGGGCTCAGGATCCTTCAGCATGGTGAAGGCGCGCAACGACATGTCGTACGAAAACCCGATCGTCGGACCATCGGATGCGCTGGTATCGAATTGGAAAAAGTGCGGATGAAGATTGACCTTGTTCGCCCATCCCGTCCGCGCATCGTCCGGTATTTCGTTCTTGTAAATGATATCGACACAATCATATACGTTTCCGCGAATGACCAACGGAAGCTGCTTTTTGGGATTCTTGCGAACTTCAGCCTCTTCCTCGTGCAACACGTAAATCATTCCAATGGGGTCGACAAGCGCAGGGGATTTGGACGTCGCCGGCTTGAGTGTAATCGGCAACGTAATGGCATGAATCGTGTAGAACTTGCGCGGAGAATTCTCCGGACACAAGCTCCAAGGTCCCTTCTCACCTGGCTTGGCCTGCTCTGTACTTCTCGTCCCATCTTCACGTACCCGGAACGGTTCCAGCCATGGCGCTCCACCATGATTCGGAGCAAACGGAGGTCGCTTCCCGAGATGAGGACGCAGCCAGGGGAACGCCAGTTTCCCGGTTTGCGGATCGAACGTAATGGCCGGACGCTTCAGAGGGGTCGGAGACTCATAGTCCGCCCACTTGTGCGGTGTTTCCGGCTCGTTGAGTGCCAGCGCGCCCTCCCACTTCCAATTCACCACCGTCGCGTCATTTGCCTGAGCCTGCTTCACTTGATCTTCCGTCTTTCCAGGCAAGCCTTGTGGCGGCAGCATGTACTCGACCCAATCCTTGATGGAGACCTTGACCGGATTGGCTTTCCAATCCGTCTTATCCTTGGTGACCTCGTACTTCTTCCCGCCGTACCAATCCACGGTGGTGCCCACCAACTTGTCAGAACTGACAGCAGGCTTGACCTTTCCCTTGCGATCTGGCAACTCGACCAGCGGCTTCATCACGTCAGTTTGGAACCCGGTCGACTGCAGCGTGTTGTATACACGCCAGAACCCCCACATCCCTGTCACATAGTGCTGCGGGATATGGCAGTGAAACACGAACTCACCAGCCAATGCCTGCAAGCCCCCGGACCCGCCCTCGGTCACCTCATCGTAAATCTCCGATGGACCGATAGTCTGGACGTCCAGCCGATCCGACGGGTCGCTGATAGGCGGAAACTTCACTGGGCCGTTCTTGGACAAGGTCGGATCAATCCTGCTGGTGCCAGGCTGTCTGGCCCAACGGATCGAACCGCCATGCAGATGGTGCGAGTGCACGATTTCAGACCCACCGACCATCCGGAACGTAGCCGGATCCCCCAAATAGGAGCGGGGAACCGTGGTTGCGGGATCGCCGAATGTATAGGACCCATAGCCCTGTGACTCATCGGCAAACCCGACAAGATGCTCCTGCATCTCAAGTCTCGTGCCGTGGGGTTCACTGCGATAGTTGAGTAAGCGAGCCGCCGGCCGATAGGTGTCCGTGTGCGGATCACGCTGCGGCAACATGTCGCCCTTGCGGTTCAACAGTCGAAACGTCTCGTCACCGGCCTCATGATAGAAAATGACAAATTCGCGGAAGTCCGAGCCGTTCGCCAGATCAATCATGGCTTCCCAGCCGCTCTTCATTTCCTCAGCTGTAAAGGGGCTCAGATGCCGAGACCCGCGCTGCTCGACCACAAGCGAACCCAACAGGCCAAGGGAATACTGCTCTCTGGTCGCATGGCTGTGGAACGCGCGCCCGCCTACCTGAAGATCCATGGGAATGTACCACTCGAATTCGCCCTGCTTCCCTGTTGGCACCAGTGCATCAGGATTATTGGCGGTCGCCGGTTTGCCCGTATTAGCGACGAGCATCTGCGATCCGTTTATGATCATGTTGGTCGGTTCGTCGGCAATCTGATTTCGCAATGTGATCCGGAGACAATCCCCTTGGTTCGCCCGAATGACCAACGGTTGAATCAGATCGCCCTGCAAACCGTTTGACACTGCGCCGGCGGCAAACGTCGGATCCTCGCTTTCCCGCGCAGCCTTGTTCTTCGCTTCCTCCTCACGCACACCTGCCACATGCTCGGTCAGCGCATACATGTATCCTGGATAGAAATCTCCAAATCGATTCACGGTGATTTCCACGTTGATCGCGGATACATCGAAGGCACGGACGGGAGCTTGCGCTGGACAGCGAATACCCTGCGTGACCTTCACTTTATCTTGATCTTCCGCGACCAGCAGTATGCCCTGCTGCATCGCATGGGCTCCGGCGCCCTGGAACGGCCCTTTACTCTGCACCTGTCGCTCGATTTGCTCGACGGCCTTCGACATCTTGTCCATCAGCATCGGACCGGCCTGTACATTCACCGGTGTCGCCACATCGACAGCGGAATCATCTGCGACATGCGCGTCATGCGGCATGATCGCAAACACAGGCGGCGCCTCGGCAAACCAGAGACAGGCCGCAAGCCCCATCACCCCCGCCCCTACCCACTTCTTTGATGCACTCATAACGTTAAACCTCCTCCTTACAATACAATCGGTCACTATTCGGTCACGTTACTGTTTCGACTATTTCGGCGATATTTCTTTACTTGATGTCAATAGGTGTCTGACCAGGACTCTGATCACAACTGGGGTATAGAC
>DATHTZ010000612.1:0-8969 GCA_035462675.1 Nitrospiraceae bacterium
GTGTGTTCCCTGCTCGATAATCTGGCCCCGATCGACGACAAAAATTCGATCGGCCATCTTGACGGTAGACAGTCGATGGCTGATCAAGATCGCCATCCGTCCCTGTGCAAGTTCATGAAACCGCTCGAACAGTTCCGCCTCTGCCTTGGCATCCATCGCGCTGGTAGGCTCATCGAGAATGAGAATCTGCGAGTCTCGAAGTATGGCCCTGGCGAGCGCGACCTTCTGCCATTCACCAATACTCAATTCGTGCCCTCCATCGAATAGCTTTCCGAGCAATGATTCATACCCCTTCGGTAAACGCTCGATGGTCTCATGGACTCCAGCCTGCTTCGCGGCTTGAGTCACAGCGGGAAGATCAATATCGGGCGCTCGCACGCCCAAGGCGATGTTGTCTTTTGCCGAGAGTTGAAACTTCACGAAGTCCTGAAAGATCCCGCTGACGGCGCCGCGCAGATCAGCGATGGAATAGTCCCGGAGATCTGTTCCATCAATCGTAATGTGCCCCCCAGTCGGGTCGTACAGACGGCTCAAAAGCTTCACCAGCGTCGTCTTCCCAGCACCATTGGCCCCAACGAACGCAACATGTTCGCCGGGTCTGATCGTAAAGGTGAAGTCCCGTATCGCTACACGTTCTTCAAGGGGGTATTGGAATGACACATGATCGAACGTAATTCCCCGCGTGATCGGTTGAGGAACCCGCTTCGGATTCGCCGACTCCGGCAAACGAGACTGAATACCCAGAAACTCATCCAACGTGGTCAGGAACAGATTGCTCTCATACAGGCTCGACACACTCCACCCCAAACCCTCCAGGAATCCGGCGGCCCGCTGCACCGCTTGAAAATACATCACGAGGCTGCCCAGTGTGAGCAACCCATGATAGGTCTGGACCGCCACAAAACTGTAGACACCGAACATACCGGCCACTCCAACAATCTGGGCGGCAAGACCAGCGAGCATCCATCGGCGCTCTAACGCAATCCGTTCTCGACGGAGTACCGAACGCGCATCAAGAAACCATTGCCGCAACCGAGGGCCGAGGTCGAACAACCGGACTTCTTTCGCTGCCGCCGTTTGCGTCAGCAGCATATTGATGTACCAGGCCTTCCTTTCAAGCGGCGTCCGCTCGCGCTCCCAAGCATACAACCGGTTGGATTGCTGCAGGCGGACGAAAAAATACGGGATAGCCGTCAGCATCAAGATCGGAATCACTCCCCAATGCAGCCACCAGAGGATGCCTGCCATCGCCATCAAGGAAATCGCGTCTTGGCCAAATTGCAGCAAGGCATTGAGGATCGCTGTCGGCCGATAGGGAGCTTCTTGCTGTGCGCGATGTAACGTATCTTGATACTGCGCATTCTCGTAGTACTCAAGATCGACCTCAACCGACTTTGTCTGAAGGAGCGCATGCATGTGGTCCGTGACGACTTGAGCTTGAATTTTTGAAATCAGGGAAGCCACGACGGTAAGCATGGCGCTGGCGACTGCGACACCAGCTAGCCCTGCAAGGATCGTGGTTATTTGAGTCAACGAAGATTCGTCTGATGGAGTCTTTAGCCCTTCGGTCACGGCATCGATAAGTAATTTCGTCAGATATAGCACCGCCAGCGGAAGGAGACCTTGGATTACGCGCACCACGATACTGCCGATGGCCAGACTCGGACTGCTCTGCCACACAAACGAGAGGGCGCGGCGAACCGTTAGGAGGAAGGGGCGTATGCGATTCAGAATGATGTTCATCGGTGACTGGAATACGTGATAAATGCCTCGTCAGGACTTCGCCGTCCTGCATTTTTGACGGCGGATAGCAGAGTTCTGGCTCCCGCCTGCTGCTGGATCAGGAGGATACGAAAAGGTGACGGTGAAATCTTGCCAATGCTGACCCGGCTCGTGAAAAGGCTGACAATCCAATGTGAGCCATGCATGGCCATCGAGATTCGAAACTTCTTTTCTCACACCACAATGAAAGAGAACCGGATACCCCAATCGCCGCGCGAACCAATAGAGGGCCAACGACCGTGGAAAGCAATTCCCTTTTTTGTTATAGGGAAATAGTTGAAGCCAGCGATCCACGTAGTAGGCCAGATCCCCCATCACCGCCTCGTCAGGCCTCCCCATTATCGAGCGAGGATTCAATCGGTCCAGCACCAGCGGCAGACTCTTGACCCGCAATGAGAGACGAACCCACAGCACGACCAAGCCCACGCGGAGCACGGTCAAATACTTTTCCACGAATCGAATCATGATGGGTTGAGTGTAGCAAGCCTGAAGGAGAATTCCAGCATTCAACGTTTTCAAATCAAAAGAACACATGCTCTGACGATCATGGCGCGCCAAAAGAGGCTTTCAACATGACATCGAGATCCACGAAGGCACGGCTATCGACCGTCATGTGTTTTCGATCTCTTCGGCAGAGGAATGGCCGATAATACAGCCATAGCGAGTCACCAGCAGGCCGAACTGTTTCCTGTGTGGAAATAAGCAGATGGGGTTTCCGGAAGTTCAACCAGGAGGTGACTAACCACCGTGCTCGACCCAACGATTGATAGTGCCCCGAATTGTGGATGGGAGCAGATTCCTCATAGCCCGGTGAAGAGGAAAAACAAGCTGAGCGAGACGCGAGAGAGAAGTGCGCCAGCGAAACCAAGTTGGTGGCGTCGTAACCAGAGGACTCTGATCACGACACAGCATCAGGCCAAACCACCAGCGTTCCCACCACGAATCTTTCAAGGAGAAATAGAGCGCGACTGCCTGTTCCTCGTTTACCCCATCACGATGGTTTGACAACAGGGTGGCTGGCATACGGTGTGAAAACATCTGTACATCCGCATCGACCGAGAACCGCGCGACCACCGCTTCAGGTAGTGGGGCATTCAATACGAGGTGCGCGAGTGACAACCCCATATACACCAGGCGCCTGCAGCGCCAGTTCGACGCGTTCGACAAGATCCGCTCCCAGTCCAGACGTTGGTGTGAACGAAGCAGCTCTGCGACATCACACACCCATTTAAGCTGTTCCCATGCGTGCTTCGATCCATGGACACACAGGACGATCAACAGATCTTCTGGCGTCAGTCCTTGTACTGTCTTGCTCGCAAGAGGAACAGCCGTTCGGCGTTGCCAGAACTCGGGACGATCCAATTGAAACAGAAAGTATTGATGCGCCATTACACACTGCAGGTCGACCCGAAAGAGCGTGCGCTTCTTGATAAACACATGATACGGCCCTTCTTCATGGCCCGTCTCATCAGGCTCAGGGGAAGGGTTCTTCCTCTCATAGCCCTGGCCCAATAACACAGACTGTGCCTCTGCAATGGAGCCTTCAGGAACAAGTAAGTCCAGGTCACTAAAATCACGAAGGGTCAAATCGCCATACGCCAACACAGCCAGGGCCGCCCCTTTGATAGGCGTGACCGGCACACCGCGTGCAGCAAACGTCTCACATAAGACGACGAGTTCCTGGGCGAGCGATCGGTTGAGTAACGCGCCAGCTTGCGTCTTTTGGCGTAACTGAGTCAACGATTCGGCGGGCACGAGGTCAGAGCAGAGTGTGGACAGATTCCTATACAACAGCGGACTCACACCGTGATACTGAGCCATCTCGAGGATGACTGCCCAGTCAAGCGACTCTTGCGCTCTCTGTCTGATACGTGCCTTGAGCGTCTCTGTTACAAGCGTACGGGCACACCAGACCAAGAGCTCAGATTCCGGTCGCAGGGAGAATTGTCGAGCTGTGGGCTGTATCGTCATTACCTTTCCTGCTCAAGAAGCGGCGTGATCAACTTCGGCAAGTCGAGGATATCGCGGCCGAAGTGCAAGCGGTAACAGTCCACCTGCCGTACCAGTTTCGCTAAGACTTGAAATTCTCGTCTGGCCACTTCAGGGTCGTAGACTAAGAGTGCCTGAGGGAGGAGGACTTCCAGTGCGCGGCTCTTAGGGAGAAGCTCGAGGTGACTATGAGAGGCATCGACGACATGGGGAAACAGAACAATGGCCGGCTGACAGCATTTACCCACCGAGGTCGTATACAGTTCCTCAGCATAAAAAGCCCGCCTGGGCGAACCGGAATGAAGCACGTGATCAGGAGCATTCTGGAGCTCCGGGAAAAATGCGATCGTCGCTTCGGTCACGTTAATCTTGATGGGAAAGGGGAGAATGTCCACATGTGTCCCCGCATCTCGAATCAACGGATGATCATCCGACAGATAACGATAGCCCGAGCGGAGCAGCGAGATAAAGGATGTCGTC
Source organism: Nitrospiraceae bacterium (assembly GCA_035462675.1). GTDB lineage: Bacteria > Nitrospirota > Nitrospiria > Nitrospirales > Nitrospiraceae > Palsa-1315. The sequence continues at coordinate 4,252 of DATHTZ010000612.1, forward strand.
TTGCCACGGCCGCTACTCCCTGGAATCAAGACCCCGCGCCCATGTTTTTCCAATGCAGTCGCATGAATCGTATAGAGTCTCCGACATCGCAAGAGTTCAATCAAGGCGAGGTGAAACAAATATTCAATCAGGTTCGTGTGCATGGCTTCCGGCTTGATCAGATAGCCATCAGCTCGGCCCTGCACACCATCCATCATCAGGACTCCAGCCTCGAAAAAGTCTGCAATCAACCGCTCGCCGTCATGAATCACCTCATAGGGCAACCCGGTCTCCCGTCGATCCCCGACCGCCGCGCCTGTTCCGGAAGAGAGTTGACGTGCCGACGGTGACATCGCCAGCGGAACATCAGTTCGGCCCTGCACAGCCTGGAAGCACAAGGTGAGCGGAGCTGACTCTTCGAGCGAGTCCCGCCTAAAATGCCTCAGCAATTCATTCACCGGTGCGGCCAACAAGGGCGACGCCGTGGCATATCGTATTGGCGTGCCATAGAGGGAGAACAGATACTCGGTTATAGGCTTTTCGACCACGGTCATCGTCATGCTGTCCCCCAGCTAATGATTGCCACACGCTTCCCTGACACGGGTTGGGAATGCAGGCTGGCCGATTCTCACGAATCGGCCAGCCTCCGTGGCTTATCTAGTCGCGGTCGCCATGCCTATGCCCATGTCTACGCTCATGGTTGTAGCCAGAACGTGTAGCGGTGATGTCCCGCAATAATTCGTGCTTCACGAGTTCTGGCGCCACATACGACTCTTTCTTCTCTGTGTCCATGCTTCTTCACCTCCTTTCCTGTTCAAGTAGCCCGTCCTGGATCAGGTCGTTGGCCAGGGCGACGAGATCATCTAGGGCTCGGCCAGACGTGACGTCAAAGCGGTCACACAAGACCGCATGGATGTCGCTGATCGTGCTGTGGCCGGTACAGTGCTCCCAAATGACACTGCCAAACCGGTTCAAGGTGTAGTAACGCCCGGTGCTCAAATCCAACAACACCGTCTCGCCGTCCATACTCGTGCCTTGCCCATCTGGGCTAGGCCGGAGGACGGTTCGGTCAAGTATCGTACGATCGACGGCATGGCCTGAGGCGATCAGGGATGGGGTCGCTTGCAAGAGGTCTGACATGGGCCTGTCCTCCTCCAGAAGAACGAGTCGGCGTATTCAAGAAAGATAGCTCAGCCTTGTATTTCTGGATAGATCCCTAAAAGCTGGAGAAGCGCCCCTACTTTCGTAGACCGCCAGTCTGGAGTCGAGTCGCTTGTTCACAGAAGAGGATGGGTTGCTACGGAGGCAGGATAGGAGACCCACCACATACTAAATATAGAAGGAAACTTGGAATCGTTGACGATTGCAGGAGATTTCTGCATTCCCCGGTTCAGAGCGAGATAAATCATTCCAGAACAATAGGAAAATTCTTTGCCCACAGTAGGAGACACTTCCTCAATGCCACTGCATCAGCCAGGAAGAAGGGACTCATACCTCTTGACGGGTTGCATCAAGCGATCGTGGGCTAGGAAGACGGTTCGAAGAGCCCGAGTTGCCATTCCTCGGCACGGGTCAAAGGAATGGGGTAGCGTTCTGTGAAGCAGGCATTACAGTACTGATCTGGTCTACCAGGGGAGGCGTTCAGCATACCTTCAAGACTCAAATAGGCGAGGCTGTCTGCCGTGATGTACTTCCGAATCTCTTCGGTCGTGTGGCTGGAGGCGATGAGTTCCTTTTTGGTGGGCGTGTCGATGCCATAAAAGCAGGGAGAGACGATCGGCGGTGAACTGATGCGCATATGCACTTCTTTGGCCCCGGCATTGCGAAGCATCTTCACAATTTTACGGCTCGTCGTGCCCCGCACCAGCGAATCATCGACCACGACGACCCGTTTTCCCTCTAGCACTTCCGGCACGGCATTGAGCTTGACCTTGACACCGAAGTGGCGGATCGATTGCTCCGGTTCAATGAAGGTGCGGCCGACATAGTGATTTCGAATCAACCCAAGTTCAAAAGGAATCCCTGCTCCTTCGGCATAGCCGAGCGAAGCAGGCACCCCGGAATCCGGTACGGGAATGACGATATCCGCCGGCACCGGCGATTCCTTCGCCAGTTGCCTGCCCAAGGCCTTGCGTGTGCCATACACCGCATTCGCGCCGAAGATCTTGCTGTCCGGTCTGGCAAAGTACACATATTCAAAGACGCACATGGCAGGACTGACCGGGGAAAACGGCTTATAACTCGTCACACCCTTGTCGTTCAGCACGACCAACTCGCCGGGCTCGATCTCGCGGACAACTTCAGCTCCGAGCAGGTCGAACGCACAGGTTTCCGACGCCACGAGGTATGTATCGCCCAAGCGGCCGAGACAGAGGGGCCGGAACCCGTGAGGATCGCGGACCGCAATAACCCCCTCGTCCGTCTGCAACACGATTGAAAACGCCCCGCGCACCTGACTCAATGCATCGATGATGCGAGCCAGCAACGTATCGGCCCGCGAATGGGCGATCAAATGGATGATGACTTCGCTGTCCGAGGTGGATTGAAAGATGGCGCCGTACGCTTCCAACTCGTGACGCAGCACTTGAGCATTGATGAGATTGCCGTTATGGGCGAGCGCCAAATTCCCAAACGCAAAGTTGACCGAGAACGGCTGGACGTTCTTGAGATCGTTCCCCCCGGCGGTGGAGTAGCGATTGTGACCGATCGCCATCGAACCGATTAATTGATCGAGCGCCTGGGGATTATAAATATCCGCAACGAGCCCCTTCCCCTTATGGACATGAAACTGCTCGCCATCGCCCGAGACGATGCCGGAGGCTTCCTGTCCGCGATGCTGCAGGGCATACAACCCAAGATACGTGAGGTTTGCCGCTTCCTTGTGGCCGTAAATGCCGAAGACGGCACATTCGTCGTGGAGCTTGTCGGGGCTCTCATGTGAGACGTGATACGTGAGCGGTGACACGACAGGAAGTTCTCTCTTGGTTCGGTGCTTATCCATGCTTTAACGTTTCACGTTTCTCGTTTTACGTCTGGTTCAGCGTGCGTTCAATCGAAAAGGCCCACCGGTCGTGAAGCTGATCGACTGGAAGGTCGATGTGGCAACCCTCGCTCCATCGCCCCTTCTCCACATCGATGACGAACCGATCGCCTCCCACCGTCCCGATCTTCATCGCTGGAATACCGGCGTCCCAGGCGCGATTCAATACCTGATCGACCATATCAAGCTTCACCGACAGGATCACTCGTGACTGACTCTCACCGAACAAGAGGGCATCCAGCCGCGATGCATCGAGGAGTAATTTTACCACAGCGCCTCGCCTGGTGTCCGGGGCAGAGATACAACATTCAGCCAGTGCAACAGACAACCCACCATCTGAGCAATCGTGAGCGGATTGCACGACTCCTTCACGGATTACCTTCAATAGGAAATCATGGAGTGCCTTCTCAGTCTCCAGACTCAGAAAGGGCGGCGATCCCTGCTCCCGGTGATGGAGCACTTTCAGATATTCACTGCCGCCCAGGTCCTCTTTCGTCTTGCCCAGGAGGAGAATCGCGTCGCCATCTTGCTTGAACCACTGCGTCATCGTCTTATCGGCCGAATCGATCAGACCCACCATCCCCAACATTGGCGTGGGATAAATCGAGAGACCGTTCGTCTCATTGTAGAAACTCACATTGCCGCTGACGATGGGAACGTTGAAATACTCGCAGGCATCCTTCATTCCCTCTATCGCCAACACAAACTGCCACATGATCTCGGGCCGCTCCGGGTTGCCAAAATTCAAACAGTCCGTGAGCCCGATCGGCTCCGCACCTGAACAGACCAGATTCCTCGCCGCCTCGGCCACCGCTAGGCGAGCCCCTTCGTACGGATGCAGCAGGCAGTAGCGGCTATTACAATCCACCGTCATGGCGAGCGCTTTATTCGTTCCCTTGATCCGAACCACCGCCGCATCGGAACCTGGCCGAACCATCGTGTTCGTCCGCACCATGTGGTCATACTGCTCATAGGCCCAGCGCTTGCTCGCAATCGTCGGCGACTCCAACAGTGACAACAGCGCCGTACTCGCATCCTTCACATCGGGCAACGCATCATAGTTCAAGTTGGTCAGCATGTCCTGATAACCCGGCGGCGAATAGGGCCGCTCGTAGCGTGGCCCGTCATCAGCCAGGGACTTCGCCGGAATCTCTGCCACCACCTTGCCCTGGTCCTTCACGCGGAGAATCCCATCGCCCGTGACCCGCCCCACCACCGCTACGTCGAGATCCCACTTTTTGCAGATCCGGATACATTCGTCTTCCTTGCCCGCCTGCGCCACCATCAGCATGCGTTCCTGGGATTCCGACAACATCAATTCATAGGGCGTCATGCCCGGCTCACGCCGAGGGACATCGGTCAGGTCCAGATCGATCCCGTTTCCCGCGCGCGACGCCATTTCACAGGACGAACTGGTCAGCCCAGCCGCCCCCATATCCTGGATACCGACCAACAAATCGCCCGCCATCAGTTCGAGACAAGCTTCCAACAACAATTTCTCTTGAAACGGATCGCCCACCTGCACCGTCGGCCTTTTCTGCTCCGATTGGTCATCGAAAGAATCTGACGCCATCGTCGCCCCGTGAATCCCATCGCGGCCCGTCTTCGAGCCGAAATAGATCACCGGATTACCGACCCCTGCCGCCGTGCCAAGAAAGATCTTGTCCTTGTGCGCAATGCCGAGGCAAAACACGTTCAC
>DATHTZ010000613.1:0-2095 GCA_035462675.1 Nitrospiraceae bacterium
GGAGCTCACCTCGTCGCGTCCCGGTGTGATATGCAACAAGGTTCACTGATTGGAGGTGTGGCGAAGAATGAGCTTGCAGGGTGTCGAACTCCTCGGCTGTCAGAATTCGATCTCGTGCATTGTTCTCCTTCTCCATCTTCACACACTTGCAAGGGTTCTTCTCTAGCCAGTCTTCCTGCACGGCAAAGCTAAACACGTGCTTCAGCAGGGCCAGGTGACGGTTGCGTGTTGCCACTGCCAGACCATCTGCTCGTTGTTCTTCGCGGTACTGCTCCAGCATCGTGGGGGTGATCGTGTGAATCGGGCTGTCGCCGTAGCGTGGGAGGTAACGGCTAGTAAGCATTTGGCTCTTCCACCGATAGACGGTCTGCCGTTGGGTCGCAGGCTGAGCGAGGTAGCGTTGACAGAGAGCCCTGAAGGTAAGGAGGTCAGTGTGCTGTGCGCTTTTCAAAATGCCAAGATTCAATTCTGATCGTAACTTAGCTTCATAGTTCTGTGCCGCCTCTTTGTTGCCGCACCCTACGCTCCAGCGTTTGAGCTTACCTCCATGCCGTTTACTGGCAAGTCGTAAGACTTTGCCATCGTCCACTACCCTGAACTCCACGTAGTAACAATCACGCCGCTTTGTCAGTCCCATGTGCGGTTCTCCTTACTTTCACCGCGTGATGGTTTAGTCAGGTGTCCAGCGTGTACCGGCTGAACTTCCCCCAATCGGTGCACTTTCACGTATTGGATCGTCCTATTCTCACTCCATTCATGGGGCTGTCCCGCTGTTATGAATGCTCGGAGCGACCTTCTAGACGTTGATGTGACGCTGGCCGCGCCTTGACAGTGTGTTGCTCAATCCACTTGTCAAGGTGGTCTTGCTTGAATTTCACTAAACGTCCGACTTTGACGAAACCCAGCTTCCGCGCAGACACCCAACCATACAGGGTCAATTTTGATATGCCTAGATACTCCGAAGCTTCACCCATTGTCAAAAGCTTGCTCATGGTCATCCCCAGAATGATACAGCGCCAGTTAACGTCAGCAATATTCCATGACCACAATCCACTCTGAACCGGGGGAGTCTCACGACACCCCCCTCCCCCCCACGATGCGCCCGCGTCTCCGCCGGCGTCAGATTCAGAATGAAGTCCCAGTGGATGCGAGCTGGCGCTGACGAGCAGGAGCCAGGCCCTCCGGGTGCCTTCCCGTGGGGTCCCTCCCCTTTCAGGCCTATCCCCTGCGAATGCGCCAGCCCGCCTGCTTCTTCGACGCCCCACCCTCGTGCTATGAAGGGTGGGGCTAAACATGATGTTGAAGAAGGAGGCGGACATGGCCATTCACGGTTTACAAGGCATGCTGAACGGGCAACGGCTGCCGAAGCCGAGGAACGAATACGCCGTGCCTCGATACCGGGTCACACTCGTCCGCGAGAACCGTGCCGTCCCGCCCTCGTCGCCGCTGAATAGCTCGGTCGCTGCTGCGGCAGTTCTGAGACCACTCTTTGCAGGACTGGATCGCGAGCAATTCTTGGTCTGCGGGCTGGATGCGAAGCACCGCATCATCGGCGTCAATGTCGTGTCCGTGGGCTCGCTCACCCTCTCGATCGTGCATCCACGCGAAGTATTCAAACCATTGATCCTGTAGAGAGGAATGTGGCCGGTACGTGCGATCAGTTTCGGCGGCATCCAGCCCTGCTGTTCATCGACAGCGTTTGATCTGGCGTGTTGCCTCAACCGAGGGGTTCACCCCAAATCGCTGTGCTAAAATTGTGCGATAAATCTTCACAAAGCACCGAATTCAGTAGAAGCCATGGAATCAATAGACTGCCAGCAAGCCTATGATTTTCAACGATAAGCGGGGAAACCTTCGCAACATCGAGCGGTTCGAATCATGTGCCTTCTGCCACTCTTAATCAGCGGGCCGTAGGTTCGACCCCTACACGGCCCACCAAATTCTTCAACAACTTCCACATCTTCCTTTTCGGTTCTGTCAACTTGGTGCTAACTCATGGTGCCAACTTTTTCAAGTCGTGTGTCCAGGACATCCACAAACCGCTGGTCCCCGCTGGGAAGCCACTTCGCATAATGATCCAGCGTCATAGTCGGTT
>DATHTZ010000614.1:0-2105 GCA_035462675.1 Nitrospiraceae bacterium
ATGATGGACTATTAGTCCATTGCCGTTCCCGAGAAATTTGCCTACCACTCGCCATTCCTTTCCCGTAAAGTGCAGCATTGGCGCTGGATATTGCCGAAAGAAGAAATCGATTGGCGACCTCGATAAATTCGTGACGAAGAATGCGCCAGTCGTCTCGGCATGGACATCGTTTGGTTGCGTCAGCAAGGGATCGTGCTTGAGGCCGAATCGTTCATCGTATGTGACCTTCTTTCGGCCCAGGACGTAGCGCACTACCGACTCTGGCCTGGTCTGATCTGCATGGGCAACAACCTTCTGGTTGATCACGTTATCCTCGGCCAGCAGAAGTTTGGTTGTGGCCCGAGTGTTTGTACCAGTATACGACGGTCTTCCAGAAATTCAGGCTTCCTTCCTTTTCTTGCCGAAATACTCCTGCCGACTTACGGCCACGTCGGCGACAAACATCATGCCGGAGTGACGTTCGAAGAGGGGTCGGAGCCCCGCCAGGATTGGCTCAACTTTTTCTTCCGGAACGACCGTCATGATCATCTCAAGACTTTCCTGTTCACTGAACATGAAGTGTGCTTCACGCACACCATGATGCCCTTTGCCAGAGAGATTTCCGATGACTGTATACCCGGTGGCTTTAACGTGATCCAGTAACTCTGTCACAAACGCCCGGTGTTCCCCTGCCACAATCACACGTATTTCCTTCATCGGATGCAATGTCAACGCGCCCATGAACGCCCTCCTTTCCAGGCCTGTGACTCTGAATCTCGCAAGATCGAAATCGTTACTTGACCCTCCCTGGTTGAACCCAATGACAGAAACCCGCTACCCGATGGTGTTCCACTCTCCGTTTGGCCAATACCGATACCATACCCTATCTTGCGGATCGAGGGCGACGAGGTGGACCCACTCGTTGTGATAATAGTTCTGCAAGACGTCGTGCCGGGCAATCAACTTGTCAATTTGCACGCGCCGCGCTTCGACGACGGTCAAGAGCCGCATCGGTTCATGGTAAGGCATATCGCCGTTCATCACGGTTTGCTGTGCCAGTCCGAGTCGGAGGTCGCTCCAGGGTCCGGACATGATCCCGATACGCCCAACAACATTGTGGTAGATCTTGCTCCCGCTGCCGTAGACTTCATTGTCCACCGCCGAAAAATAATGCTCCATGTTGATCCACTGGGCCACGACTTGCGGGGCGGTCAAGAGCACTTCCAACAATCGGTTGTTTGGATCTTCCCTGTAGTCGTAGGAATGTAGAAAGACACGACCTTCCAGATCGAGCCCTTTGGTCAGCTCTCGCCGGCCGATGATAAAAGCGGCATTACCTGAAAGCCCCCATTCAGGTCGGATCTGACTCCAATCGCTGGCGCGCCGCCGCATGTGCGACTCGGCTTGGGGTCCTTTGAGCTGTCGATGGATATCCGGGAAACGTGCACAGCGCTCCCGGCTCGTAAGTTCGGAGGCTACTTTCAGATCCTGTTGCAAGCGCGCCAAGTCCGCCCGATGCGTCGACGGGACGTCTTCCAGATCGAATAGCCGAATCTCGTCGGTCGTCGTCCCCATTTGGCCTGCTAAAAAGTGCGTATCTGGAGGAATCTCGATTCCACTTTTTGTCAATCGCTCTCTCACGCTGGGATTGTTTGCCATCATCGCCAGGACGCGCGCGTTGGGTTTGCCTTCGTTGCCCCCGCAGGCGCCGCAATCGAGCGCGGATTCATATGGATTGTTGTCCGACATGCTCCCGTGCGCACAAAACAACACAAGACGCGCGAATCGTTTCGTCAATCCCATCATGCGCAAGGCCGTATCGACCGTGAGGATCTGCTCTTCAAGCGTGAACCCGGTCCTTGTGACCCGTTCCTTGTGCCGCGAGGCCGACCGCGCACTTAGATCGTACTGCCTTTGCAAACTGTCGATTAGACGATTCTGCACTTCAATTGAAAGTCCGGCCTGCGTCGCCGCCTCAAAGAACGACGGTTCTGGATCTCCCTGCATGTTGAGGGCACGCTGACGCAACCCCTCGACGAGCTCCGGAGTAATGCGCGAGCTGCGCAGCCCGATCAGTTCCTGTAGCGCCTTTCGGACCGTGGCTTGCTGTTCCGCAGCCAACATCT
>DATHTZ010000615.1:0-1564 GCA_035462675.1 Nitrospiraceae bacterium
ATAAGATAAAGTCCTCCTGTGTTTGCGCGCTAAAATTGCGACTAATATTTATTCTAGGTTGTTGAACATGTTGATGGGCTCTGTAGGGGGCAAACCTACGGCTCTCTGATGAGAGGTCTCGATGGTTGCATTTGGCCGAGACCGGAGTGTATAAAAATACTCTGAATTTATTGAGAATTCATCCTGTTTTCCCTCAAGTTGGTGGTGAATCGGCATGAAGGTTTCACTGCTCTTTCCTCCAACGTGGCATCCGTCACAGCCTTATCTGAGCCTCCCTTCGTTGACGGGGTTTTTGGCTCAGGGCGGGGTCACCAACGTGTCCCAGCGCGATCTTGGAATCGAACTTCTAGACAAGGTGGTCACCCACTCCTATGGAGTGGCGCTCTATCAGGAGTTGCTCGATAAACGGCGAACGCTTGAGCAGGAACGAACCGGAGATACCGGGCCGGGAAGTGCCGAGCATTTGGCAAGAGTGGTGGAGTCGCTGGACCGCTTCCCGTATCTCATCGATCGGATCGAGCAAGCCAAGGAGATCCTCCGCGGGGAAGGCTTCTACGATCTCGAATCTTATAAGGAAAGTCTCTTTCTCATCGACAAATGGTTGGAGGTGCTGTCCACGCTCTATTTCCCCACCCGACTGACGGTCGTCGATAATCAGTTCGGCAACTATTCCATTTATTCATCCAAAGATCTGATGAAGATCATTAGGGATGAGACCCAGAATCCCTATATTCGGCTTTTTCGCGAGCAATTCGTCCAGTCGATTGTCGGCGACCAACCTGACTTGATCGGCGTGTCGATTACGGCGACCTCGCAGATTATCCCCGGCCTGACACTCTGTCGTTTGATCAAGGAAGCCGCTCCCAACATCCATCTGACCATCGGCGGCAGCATCTTCACCAGATTGGTCGATAACGTGCGTCGCTGCCCGAGTCTCTTCGATCTGACCGACGATATCATCGTGTTCGAGGGCGAAACCGCGTTGCTCGAACTCGTCACTCAATTGGACGGGAAAAAAGATTTCAGCAAAGTCCCGAACTTGATCTATCGCCAGAACGGGAAGATCACGATCAACCAGCCATTTTACTCTGAAAACATCAACCAGCTCCCTGCCCCCAACTATGACGGCTTCCCGCTCGGACTGTATTTGTCGCCGGAGCCGGTATTGCCTGTGCAGTTTTCACGAGGCTGCTACTACAAGGATTGTGCGTTCTGTGCCCTTACGCTGGATCACCAGAACTTCAGACAGAAAGAACCGGGGCGAACTGTCGAAGAGTTGGAATGGCTCAAGCAGCGGTACGGAGCTCAGCGCTTCTTCTTTACCGACGAGTGCGTGGCCCTCTCACCGGCTAAACGGCTGTGCCAGCAGATCATCGACAAGAAGCTGGATATCAAATGGACCTGTGAGATGCGGTTCGAGAAACATCTCACCCGTGAACTTCTGGCGTCGATGCGGGATGCCGGGTGTCTGAAGATCGTGTTCGGATTGGAGTCCTTCAATCAGCGTGTGATGGACTTGATGCAGAAAGGGATCAAGCAGGAGTGGGTACGGCGCATTGCCGGC
>DATHTZ010000616.1:0-5739 GCA_035462675.1 Nitrospiraceae bacterium
GGGTTGAACGACCGTCATTGTACGATCCAGATCTGAAGCGACTGTTTTCCGACGCCCCTGTCTATGCCGACAACATGAGCGCCGCGACGTTCTTGAACCGCTTTCGAAAAGAGGTGCGCCGAAAAGTTGCTGCCTGGACAGGCGAATATCAATACACGATCGATCAGGTCCTGGAGGATATGATCCAGCGCTGCCGACAGCTCCACCTGCGACTGCCGCTTGTGGAAGAGCAGGCGAAATTGGATTTTACCATTTTGTTGACCGTCCACACGATGAACTACTTGCGCAGCGGGCGGCATAAGGTGGCGGTATGAAACGGCTTCGAATCATCGTGCTGATGCACGAAGATCTGGTTCCTCCGGATCCTCTCAACGGGCAAGATGTGACAGGAGCTGAGTGGAAGACGGAATACGATGTGGTCTCCACACTCCGCAAGCTCGGGCATGACGTCAAGCCGCTGGGGGTCAAGAGCGATCTCGGGGTGCTTCGATCGGCCATCGAGGACTGGAAACCGCACATGGCCTTCAATCTGCTCGAAGAGTTCGATGGGGTGGCGGTGTACGACCAGAACGTCGTGTCGTATCTTGAACTACTTCACGTGCCCTATACCGGCTGTAACCCGCGCGGGTTGATGCTGGCGCGAGACAAAGTCCTTTCTAAGAAGCTATTCTCGTTCCATCGCATCCCGTTCCCGGATTTCATGGTGGTGCCACAGGGGCGGACCGTCAAACGGCCCAAATGGCTGGTATTTCCCCTCATTGTCAAATCGGTGACTGAAGAGGCGTCGCTCGGGATTTCTCAGGCGTCCATTGTTCAGGATGACGACAAACTCCAGGAGCGAGTCGAGTTCATCCACACGAGTGTAGGGACCGGGGCCCTCATCGAGCGGTATATAGAAGGGCGCGAACTGTATGTTGGAGTGATGGGCAATGGGCATGTCCACGTCTTGCCGGTGTGGGAATTGGTCATGGACAATCTTCCGGATGACGCCCGTCGGATTGCGACAGAACGAGTGAAATGGAGTCGTACCTATCAAGACAAATATGGGATTCGCTCAGGCGAAGCCAGGAATCTTCCTGAAGGGAAAGCGGAAGAGATTCAGCATCTCGCGAAGCGTGTCTATCGCGCACTCGGCCTGAGCGGCTATGCACGCATCGACGTGAGGATGGACAGGGAGGGGAATGTGTATGTGCTGGAAGCCAATCCGAATCCACAAATCGCGCACGACGAAGATTTTTCGGATTCGGCAGAGAAAGCCGGCTATACGTATAAAGACTTGTTGCAAGAACTGCTGAATATCGGGCTTCGCTGGCGGCCGGCCAAAGCGGCCTAGCCTCCATCTCTCGCCCCACCCTCGAATACTTCATTGTGGGTCAGTGTGCCGCATCCCTCGCAGGGCTCCGAGAAAGTGCCTATGCCTAGTTGCAGTGGGCCGTCACGACTACGAGCCAGGGGGCAGAGGGCGTGAATGAAGCGAGGGGTTTCCCCTCTCGTACACTAGGGGCCGAAGCGGAAACCGAACAGCATGGCAACGCTTGTTGTATCATTCTCCGATAGCGACGGAGAAAGATCGATGTCGTGGAGATTGACGATCAACGTCGACGTCAAGGCGACATTGTGGGTAGCCTGGTACTCTAGTGAGACACCAATAGGGATGTACCAGCTCGTGTCATTGCGGTCGATGCGCCCAGGGCCGGTCCCTCTGTCTAGGTCTGCGTGGATCAATCCGATTCCCGTGAAGGGCACCAGGTTGATGCCGTTATTGAGGCGAAAGTAATAGCGGCCGACCCCAGCGAAGGAGATCTGGAATAGATCGCCCGTCGGACTGATCTGCATCAACGGTCCGACAGAGAAGTTTCGATCTAGGTAGTAGTCACCACTGAATGCCAGGTTGAACACCGTGCCATTGACCGTTCCGGATGTGAATCCAAGGCCACTCCCGAATCCCCAGCGATTTCCGTCGGCTTGGGCCAGAGGTGCGAATACAACGGCGCCAACGACCAAGATAGCCAACAGACAAGCGGCGCAGATCAATCGTGACAATGTGGTGGCAATCTGCCGAATCATGCCGGCGGACTCTAGTACAGAGGGCAGGCTCGGACAAGTTGCTTGAGCACACAGGCAACAGTAGAGTACTCTCTCCCACCGTGGGCGAAGGAGGGGGTGAAGCATGTCAGCCAACTCGATGACGCCAAAGCAAGCAGCGGTCGATCTAGTTGCAGCAATGCCGATCGGCCTGTCTGTTCAGCAGCTGGAGGACTATGGGATCGAGGCAACGGTCGAGCAGGCTCAAGCGATCACGCAAGAAGTGCTCTCGCTGAACCTATTTTGGATTTTCGCAGCCATCGAGGCGCACATCCCTCAGAAGTATCAGTCCGCTCTGTCGGATCTCATCTTGGATATGATGAAAGCAGGGTGGGGCACGACCGTTCCCGTCGGTTCAGCTTCTTGGACCGTCTACCTCAACGAATGGCAGGAACGTCGCCGTCGATATAGTCGTTTAGTTGAAGAAGGGGTGAGTCCTCTTGCGGTAAGTGCTGAAGCTGCCGCGTTGATGGAGGAGAATCGATTGGTCAAAGAAGCAGAACGGCGTAATCTCTTGACCCTGTTGATCGATTTCGTACCGGTCGACAGCTACGGGCAGTTATTGGAAGATGTTGGATAATCTCCTGACCTACTGGCCCGCATTATTCATGAAGGTTCGTCGCGAAGGCGTGCAGACGCGAAGCGAGACGGGCACTCGGAGACGTGAAGCCCTGAGGCATACTCGTGCAGTATGTTGAAGGGCTGAACGGCGAGACTGCCCGTCGCAGCCGCGTATCCGCGCTTGCAGCAGAAGCTTCATAAATAATGCGGGCTGGACCTGTCAGAGGTAGCGGTGGTCGACGACCTTTCCTGTCTTGTCCAATTCATAGAGCAGCGGCGCCCCAGTTGGGATATTCAGCTCCAGCACTTGCTCTCGGGAGAGCTGTTCCAACTCCATGACGAGGGCCCGTAAACTGTTTCCGTGCGCCGCGACGAGGATCGTGTCCCTCTGCAAGAGATAGGGCTTGATGGCGCGTTCATAGTAGGGCAACACACGCTCCGCAGTGTCTTTCAGGCTTTCCCCCCGAGGCGGACGTACGTCATAACTCCGTCGCCAGATCTTCACCTGTGCCTCGCCGTATTTTTTCACAGTTTCGTCCTTGTTCAATCCCTGTAACTCGCCGTACATCCGTTCGTTCAAGGCCTTGTCTTTCTCGATCGGAATACCAGTCTGGCCGATGGTGTCGAGCACCAGCCGCAACGTCTCATTCGCGCGGGCCAACACAGAGGTATAGGCCCGGTCAAACGTATAGCCGCGCAGTTTCTCGCCTGCGTCCTTCGCCTCCTGAATGCCACGAGGAGACAGGGGCACATCCACCCATCCCGTGAAACGGTTTTCCAAGTTCCATTGCGATTCGCCATGACGCAGCAAAATCAATCGAGCCATTTGTGTACTCCTCTCAAGCCTGAAGGGAGATGATGGTCACAGGCCGAAGCATACTGGAACAGGCGCTCAAGTCAAGCGGTAGTGTTCGTCAAGTCTCGGCAGCACCCTGAAACCAATGCTTTTGACACAAGATGCCCATAGACCTATGATTTACGCCTTGCTGAAAAAGCACTTCCTTGAGGATGAGAAAACAATTGACGCGGTCGTCCGAAATCGTGAAGTCATTTGGTGAGGCCGTCAAGAAACTCCCTGTGGATCTTCCGATGAACGGGAGGATCTCTATCGTGGGTCTGGTGTTCGCCGCCATCCTCGCATGTGACGGGTCGATGCAAACCGTCTCTATCACCGCAGAAGACTTCCGATTTACGCCGGACCTTGTGCGGGTGCGAGCGTCGGCTCCGCTCGCCCTCTCCGTGTACAACGCAGGCCGGGAAGTACATGAGTTCGACAGCCCCCTCCTCATGTATGCCACCAAGACCTCGATGCCGAATGAGATTCCTGAATCGGCCAGTACCCCCGGCATGGCGATTCGACCGGGACAGTCCCTGCGAGTCGTGATGGCTCCTCCTGCGGGAACCTATCTCTATATCTGCCGACGCAAAGGCCACGCGAACATGACCGGCACATTGATTGTCGAGTAGGCCCTTGTCTCCGCCCGCGCTGCGTATCGCGAGGGACGCGAGAGGAATTCACAGCGACAAAAGACCCGGCCCCAACAAAATAGCCTGTCTCACTTTGTTTGAAGTGTCACGACCAAGGTCATTCGCAATCAGCCGAAATTGTTCGAGCGCTGCATCAAGGTCGTCGACGATGTCTTGGACGATGAGGTTCGTTATGATCTGCGGGAAATGGTCCCAGACACCTTTATTTCCTCTGCCGAAGTGCAACTGAGTCACGCAAGCGGGAGGTGAGGGGATATGCCGTGGCCCCGCAATGTGTTCTACCTTTTGACCGGAGCCACCGAGATGGGCGACCCCTTTGTTCGGTCCTTAGCGGCTGGCCGGCGGCGTAAAGACTTCGTTCAGGTCGCTAAAGGAGCCTCCGGGAGTCGGCCCGCCGCTGATGACGTGAATGCGGCCCTGCACCACAGCCGATCCGAGTCCGTGGCGCGCAGTCGGCATCGGCGCCATGGTCTGCCACCTTCCATTCGTCGGATCATACGCCTCGTTTTCCCGGAACGTGCCCTCTTCCCCTTCGCCGCCGAACACGTAGACCCTCCCGCCAACTTCAGATGCCGTGATTCCACTGCGAGCAGTCGGAAGATCCGCGGAGCGGGCCCAACGGTCCGTGACAGGATCGTACACTTCCGTGACGGAGAGATTCTGTCGATAGTCGCCATTCAGGCGTCCGCCGATCGCATACACCTTCCCGGACATGGTCGTGGCCGCCAGATGATCGCGAGGCGTCGGTAGAGGCGCGCGCGAGGCCCAGAGGTTGCGCGCCGGATCGTAGACCTCGACCGCCGGGCTATTGGCCTTCCCATCGTAGCCTCCGATCGCGTATAGCTTGCCTTCGTGCGCAGTGACCGACAACGCGCCGCGAGCGGTCGACATGGGCGCACGCTCGGCCCACGTATCCGTCGCTGGATCATAGGCGTACACCGTTGCGACGGCTTGCCAGACGCTGAGTCCCGACTGCCTGTACCCGCCGATGACATACAGGCGCCCCCCCGTCACACCGATGCCCACATGATGCAGACCAACTGGCAGGGGCGCTTTGGCCGTCCATCGGTCTGTGAAGGGATCATATTCTTCGAGGGCGGGAGTGATCGCCAGGTTCATCACATTGCCCAAGCTGGGCTGCTCGAACCCGCCCACGACGTAAATCTTGTCAGACAACGTCACGACAGCAACCTCAGTCCGCTTCGCCGGTGCAGGCAAAGCCGTACGCCAAACCCCGCGATCCGGTTCTGGCTGTGCCGAGTGCGTGAAGACTGGCAGCACGATGAGGCAGAGACCAGTGAGGAACAGCGCCAGAACTGACGTCGGCCTCACGTTGAGAACGAAGTGCCGGATTGCCGATATAAACTGATGTCGCATGGCGTCTATTATACTCAATCAGTTACGTCGAGGGGGCTAAGTCAGTTGCGCACGACCGCAACAGGAACCAAATACAAGACTGCACGCCCGTTAGGCGGATAAGAACGGTCGGCACCTCCTCATGAACTGCCAACACGTTTATCCAATGAGGGCGTGAAAAGACTCCCGGTACCTTTACTATCTCACAAATCCTTGGTCTCTGGAGTGACCAGGATACTGGTGTTGCAC
>DATHTZ010000617.1:0-2073 GCA_035462675.1 Nitrospiraceae bacterium
GGGGCGCGCCGAGAGTCGGTTTCACCCGCTCAATTTCTTTCCGTTCAGATCCCCCTCCCTCCGCTTGCAGAGCAGCAACGGATCGTGGCGCGGATCGAAGCCCTGGCCGCTAAGATCGAAGAAGCCCATGGGCTCCGTGAGGAAGTCCAGGAAGACCTTTCGCGATTGCTCAACGCTGCCTATCATCAAATTGCCGATAAGGCACCGAGGAAGTCATTGGGTGAACTGGCTCCTCTTAATAGAAGGCCAGTGACTGTCGATTTTGAAGCGAACTATCCGCAAGTGGCGGTGAGGTCTTTTGGGCGGGGCACGTTTCATAAACCTCCACTCATTGGCAGCGAGGTCACGTGGGAGAAACCATTTCTGGTTAAAGCAGGCGACATTCTTGTCAGTAACATCAAAGCTTGGGAAGGTGCGATTGCTGTAGCCGGGGCAGATGATGGTGGGCGTGTCGGCTCACATCGCTACCTCACCTGTGTTGCAAAGCCAGGAATAGCGACGGCTCGGTTCATATGTTTCCACCTTCTAACATCGGAAGGGTTGTACGAAGTTGGGGAGGCTTCACCAGGGAGCGCAGATCGAAATCGCACATTAAGTGCTAAGGCCTTCATGCAAATTCCTGTTCCTATGCCGGAGTACGGAAAGCAGCTATGGTTCGATGCGCTCTATCAGAAGGTAGATTCAATCGCGAAGACTCAGTCCGAGTCCTCCCCTGAACTCGCCGCGCTCCTGCCCTCCATCCTCGACAAAGCCTTCAAAGGCGAGCTCTAGTACGGAACGGAAGAGAAACCCGTGACATTATTATTCTCTATCCCTCTCTTTAGGGAAGTGGCCGATGGCTGCCCTTTACGGCGCGCATCGGACGAGCACAGTTGTATCGTGCGCGTTCTGCGAGCATACAGACCGGTCTGACTGCTCCCCGTCTGTCCGAATCATGCACTCTCCAGTTCACTCCAGCTTACTCCAGCTTACTCCACCTAAAATCGCGGGTTGCCTCACCCTAGCAGGCTGCGGGAAAATTATTGTGGCACGAGAGAAATTCAATGGGCCGCGCATCTGGAATAAGAGGGTAGCAGGCAGGATGCTCAAAACGTTCGTCCAGCAAGGCGGAGCCGATGGAAGCACCGATGGCGTAGCATTTCTCACCCGCCCACCCCAAGCTGCCAAGACAGCTTGTTCTCCAAGTGGGCTACGTTGAGGATGCTTTCGAGGCAAGAACGCTGCTGGCGGACGATTTCAGCATCCTGTTATTGGATCGTCGGCTCCAGGCTGACTCTCGCCTTCATGGAGTTGGAAATCAGACAGTTCGCCTCAGCTTTCTCGATCAGCTCCTTGGCTTTGGCTGCATCTGTGCTCGCCACGAGCGTGATGGTCGGCTTCAATGTGATGACCGTGAACTGAAATTTTCCATCGATCAATTCCAGCTTTCCTTCAGCCGCGCTCTCGTAGGAGGTAAAGGCCAGACCTGCTCGTTCTGCTACCGCCAGAAACGTCGTCATCACGCAGACATTGGCGGAGGCGACGAATAGATCCTCCGGCGACCAGATGCCTTCGTGTCCCTTGAACTCCGGCGGCGTCGCAACTTGGATATCCGGTTTGCCGGCGCAGGAAATGACCCCCTTGCGTTGCTCTGTCCATTTGACTGCGGTGTGATACGTGTAAACCTTGCTGCGGACCTCCATCCTGTACCTCCTCTGTTCATCCCCTGATACGTCTCCTCATGCAGTTCCAAGGGCTTTGAGCTGTTCCGAAAGACGAAGATTCTCGCTGTAATCTACCGGGCAATCGATCACGGCCGGTTTCCCGCACGAGAGCGCGGCGTTCAGCGCTGGCCCCAATTCCGACGATCCCTCGACGCGGTAGCCGACCGCTCCAAAACTCTGCGCCAGAGCGACGAAATCCGGGTTACCGAACTCAACACCGGAGGTCCTCCCGAACTTCATCTGCTGTTTCCATCGGATGACCCCGTAGCCGTTGTCACGCCAGATCAGCACAACGAGTGGAAGGTGCAGCCGTACAGCGGTCTCCAGTTCCTGGACATTCATCAGGAACCCGCCGTCCCCTGTCACAGCC
>DATHTZ010000618.1:0-5871 GCA_035462675.1 Nitrospiraceae bacterium
CTGATGCCCCACCGCCTCAAAAGCCTTGGAGACACTGCGGAGATTACCCATGCCGTAGTCGATAATTGCAATCATATCCACTTTCTAACAGGATGCTGAAAAAGTCGCTCTTCTCACCCGCCCAACCCAGGCGCGCCGAGACGCGCCTTTTCCCAGGCATCGTTCTCGTATCGTTCAGACGCTCAACGTGCCTCTGAGGGTACGCCTCCGGTTTCGACTCGCCGGCGGCCTTGCTGAATAGCCTTTGAGCATCCTGCGGGAGCATTCTCCTGTTGTGGCACACGGACGGACTATCAAAATACCGTTCTGCTACGTGTCGTTTTTCCGCAGCCTTCTGGAGGCGAGAGGCTTGGGGCCAGTGGCTAGAGGGAAAACTCTTGCTCCACTCATGCCTCTTGCCCCATGCCCCATGCCTTGCCGTAAGGCTGTAACAATACCGCAACCAGAATGATCCTGCCACTGCCAAACTGAATAGGAAAACCTGTAGGGACCTAGAGCTTAGGCTGAAGAAGCCCGAGCCAGTTCAGTCACAACGAAGAACGAGCAGGCATATAAGGAAGGTCTCTGGTATTACCTCCACGCCCAACCAATAGCTTGAGATATTCATGGTCTGTTGCTGGCGGCTCCAGTTATTCAACCCACTTTGGCTTTCGTTCTCGCTTTCCAAAAACCATCTCAAAGACCACGGTCTCACCTTCATCGGCACCAATTCTGTCGAAACGTATGGTGGGCGATAACTCTGCGTGTTCCTGTATCAGTCGTTCTTGCCCTGATTTTTGCGCAAAGATAGCCTGGTACCCGAAACGACATACTTGCCGATTTATCATCTCGACCATGCCAGCGTCCGATAGATCCTCTATCCCTAACCCCTCTGCCTCAAACCGATCTCGCCACGACGAGTGCCCATAGATGATGAGTGATGGACTCACCGGAAAGAGCAAGACAACCGGCTCGTCAGGCCGAATAACATACGGCCGCAAATCGGCTTCCTTGACCGAAGGATTGAACCAGATTACTGGGTTGTCATTGGTCAGAAATGGAATTTTGGTCTTGTTATGCCCCGCATAGAAGCCCATCTGATCAAACACCTGCCCGGTGGCTTGCATCATGGGAACCATGGCGTGAATAGATTGATGGGGATTGATCGAAACTTCAACACGGCTAAGGATATCTTCAAAGCTCTTTGGTTTAGGCGGCAACTTCCCTGCCGCATCCAAGCGACGAGCCTGCGCTAGCATACGTTCGGCGTCTATTCTCTCAGCTGCATCACGACTGGCAGGAACCCGCGCACGCTGCAATATCATGAATTGGAAAATATCTATCAGAGAATCATTGTCGTTTTCCCGACGACGAAGTCGTTCAACAATTTCTGGCCACTTATCCTCTATCTTTGAGAAGCAGTCCTCAAGAGCATTATGATCCTTCCCACCATCGGGCTTCGGTTGAGAGTAGTAGTATTTGTGAAAGCCTACGTTGTCCGGCGACAGCTGAATGACTCTGCGCGGATCATCCTTACGATAGACACGTACTTGCCCAGTATCGTCACAGAAAAACCTCAGGTAGGATTTTGGGATGTAGTGATGACGCTTTTTATTCATAGCGCATAGCGACAGAAAATTTTCAGATCTACAACCGAAAAATTGTCTGATTTGCCACTGAAATGAAAAAGGCAGGCTCCTTTTCAGAAGCTTGCCTCGCATAAACCAAGTCCATTTCGAAATCCTCTACTCGATCTACAACATCCCCTTCGTCGAAAGGACTTTCCCAGCCAATCGTTCCTCCAACATCGTGGCTTGATCTAGCGCTTTGGCCGTCGCTTTGAAGATGGCTTCCATGATGTGGTGCGGATTACGGCCGTACATGAGGTTCACGTGCAGGTTGAGTCCGCCGTGTGTGACGAAAGCCTGAAAGAAGTCTTCGAACAGACCGAGGTCGAAGGCTTTGATCTTCCGATCGGGCAACGAGACGTTGTAGACGAGGTAGGGCCTGCCACTGAGATCGACGGTGACTTGGGCCAGTGTTTCATCGAGTGGTGCCGAGGCAAACCCGAATCGCTTGATCCCGGCCTTCTCACCCAAAGCCTGATGCAAGGCCTTGCCCATGACGATGCCGACATCCTCGACCGTGTGGTGTTCGTCGATATCGATATCGCCCTTGGCCTGGACCGTCAGGTCGAAGAAACCGTGCTTGGACAATAGCTCCAGCATGTGGTCGAAGAAGCGAATCCCCGTGTCGATCTTTCCCTGCCCGCTGCCGTCCAGCGTCCATTCGACATGGATATCCGTTTCCTTCGTGGCACGATGAATCGATGCCTGTCGTGATGCCGATCCGTTCTTCTTCATGAGAACCTGCTCTGGGCCGACTTGGCATGCGCGTCGAATCCTTCAATGTGGGCCAACCGAATGAGATGATCTTTCACCTTGCTCAACTCCTCGCGGGTATAGTGCACGATGTTACTGACCTTAATGTAATCGTGGACGGACAATGCCGAAAAGAAACGCGCCGATCCACCGGTCGGCAAGACATGATTCGGGCCGGCGACGTAATCAGCAACCGATGGGGGAGTGTACCGGCCCAAGAAGAGCGCCCCCGCGTGACGGATTTTCTCGAGATAGTCGAACGGCTCATCGACCGAGAGGGTCAAATGTTCCGGAGCGATCTTGTTGGCCACATCGATGGCTTCGTCCATTGTGGCGACCACGAAAGCCACCGAATGGCGGGCAATGGATTTCGCTGCGATCTTTTCCCGTTGCAGGCCCTTCAACTGGCTGCCGATGAGCCGCACCACGTCCTTTGCCAGCTGAGCCGATGTGGTAACAAGATAGACCTGCGCATCTTCGTCATGCTCTGCTTCGCAGAGCAGATCTGCCGCGACATGCGCGGGCTTGGCGTCGCCATCTGCGACGACAAGCAGTTCGCTCGGGCCTGCCACCATGTCGATCCCGACTGTGCCATAGAGAAGCCGCTTAGCCGTCGCGACGTAAATGTTGCCGGGGCCCACAATCTTATCGACGCGCTGGATCGTATCGGTCCCATAGGCCATCGCGCCGACGGCTTGCACGCCCCCGATGCGATAGATTTCCGTGACGCCGGCGATGTCGGCTGCGACCAGCAAATAGGGATTGATCGGGCCTTTCTGCGGCGGTGTACACATCACCACACGAGAGACACCCGCGACCTTAGCCGGAATTGCACACATCAAGACTGACGAGGGATAGACGGCCTTGCCGCCCGGCACATAGACCCCGACTGCATCGACCGGCGTGACCACCTGCCCTAGCGTCGCCTGGTTGTCCTGATACATCCAGGTCTTGAGGCGCTGGCGTTCGTGAAACGACGCGATCCGCTGGGCCGCAAACCGGAGTGCGTCACCTTCTTCTTTCCGGATGTGGAAGTAGGCCTCTTTGATGTCTTCGGGAGTGACGCGCAGCCCCGTGGCTTTCATGGAGACGCGATCGAACTGTTTCGTACAGCGGAGGACGGCCTTGTCGCCACCCCGTTCCACGGCTTGCAGAATCGACTTGACCGTCTTCTCGACGGCAGCCCCCTGCACGCGGGCACGCGACGCCACTTTCTTGAGGGCGGGGAGAAAGGCTCGGTCGATAGAGGTCACAATCTTCATGTACGCGTCCGTTTGACCGTTCGACGTGCCCCGCGTGAAGATTTGCGCTGGGCGGCTGTTCGAGACCCGACTGATGTACGACTCACAGCCCTGAGCTTTTTGATCAGCTCTGTCACTACCGCATACTTCAACTTTAAACTCGCCCGATTGACGATGAGCCGGGCCGTAGACTGCGCGATACACTCCACTTCAACAAGGTCATGCGCCTTAAGCGTGTTGCCGGTTTCGACCAGATCGACGATCCGATCGGCCAGCCCGACCAACGGCGCTAGTTCAATCGAGCCGTACAACTTGACGATTTCGACCGACACACCACGCTGATTAAAATACCTCTCTGTGATCTTCGGATACTTAGTGGCCACCCGAATTTTCGAAGACAGCCGGTCGCGTGAAGCCTGTCCCTTGAGCGCGGCGACGGCGATTCTACACGCTCCGATCCCTAAATCCAATGGCTCGTAGACGTCGCTGTCTTGCTCCATCAAGACGTCTTTCCCAACAATCCCGACATCTGCCGCGCCGTATTCAACATAGGTCGGCACATCAGTCGGCCGCACGATCAGGAAGGTCATGCCGATCTCTGGACAGGGGAACACCAGCCGACGGCTTTCGGTGGAGAGGCTGCCCATGGCATAGCCCGCCCGGCGAAAGACGTTGAGCGTGAGGTCCAGCATTTTCCCCTTTGACAAGGCAATCGTCAGCATGATCTCAGCGAGTCTCGGCCGGAACCGCACCTTCTTTGTGACGGGTGATCGTCGCACCCAACCCGCTCAGTTTCTCTTCCATTCGTTCATACCCACGATCCAGATGGTAGACTCGGAGGATCTCCGTCGTGCCTTCCGCCGCAAGACCGGCCAAGACTAATCCGGCGCTCGCGCGAAGATCGGATGCCATTACCGGGGCCCCAGCCAACTTGGTCGGTCCGGTCACCACCGCCCGATTACCCTCGACCTTAATCTCGGCGCCCATCCGGCGCAGCTCCTCAACGTGCATGAAGCGGCTTTCGAACACTGTCTCCGTAATCACACTTGTGCCCTCAGCGGCCGTCATCAAAGCCACCATCTGCGCCTGCATGTCAGTGGGAAAGCCGGGATACGGCAATGTCCGCATATCGATCCCTTTGAGTCGCGATGTCGCGTTGAGATGAATCCGTTCCTTCTCCACCTGCATCTCGACGCCAGCCTCCCGAAGCTTCATCAGTAGGGCGTCAAAGTGATGTGGGGAGCAGTGATCGACGGTCACCGCTCCCCGCGTAATGGCCCCTGCCACCAGATAGGTACCTGTTTCGATGCGATCTGGAATGACGTTGTGATCGCCCCCGTGCAACTCACGGACACCTTCGATCGTGATGACATCGGACCCGGCACCAGTAATACGAGCCCCTCGCTTCATGAGAAAATCCGCGAGGTCTACGATCTCCGGTTCCTTCGCGGCGTTTTCAATGACCGTGGTCCCCTGGGCGAGCGACGCGGCCATCATCAAGTTTTCTGTTCCGGTGACCGTCGGCGTGTCGCAATAGATCTGTGCACCTGTCAGCCGCTTCGCTTTGGCCCGAATATACCCATGTTCCATCGACACTTCCGCACCCATTTTGGCCAGCCCGGCAAGATGGAGGTTGACGGGCCGTGATCCGATCGCGCAGCCTCCGGGCATCGATACCGTCGCTTCTCCCCATCGCGCCAACAGCGGCCCCAGCACCAGTACGGATGCCCGCATGGTCTTCACCAGATCGTACGGAGCCTGGGTCGATGTGATTACCGCAGCGTTGATGACCGTACGATTTCCCTCAGATCGGACCTTCGCGCCCAAGATGCCCAACAACTTGCCCATGGTGACAACATCCACCACGTGAGGCACATTGCTGATCACGCACTCGCCGCCGCCGAGAATGGTGGAGGCTAAGATCGGCAACGCGGCATTCTTCGCCCCGCTGATCTGGACCTCTCCTCGAAGCGGCGTTCCGCCGGTGATGATTGTACGATCCATCGTCTATGCCTCTGGCAGGAAGCTGAAAAAGTCGCTTTTCTCACCCGCCCGACCCCTGCGCGCCAAGTCGCGCCTTTCACCGGGCTTCGTTCTCGCATTGCTCAGAAGCTTCAATGTACCGAAGCGTACGCCTCACCTCTTCGCTCGCTGCGGCCTTGCTGGACGGCCATTTTGAGCATCCTGCGGCTTTGTGCCATCGGCGCCAACATGGAAGATTCCAACAGTATATTGTGTGTAAACCGACTTTTTCCGCAGCCTGCTAAGTG
>DATHTZ010000619.1:0-4778 GCA_035462675.1 Nitrospiraceae bacterium
GCTTGTAGCAGAAGCTTCATGAATAATGCGGGCTAGAGAAGCCACAGTCTTCAACCATGCCTAAGCCAGCCGACATCGGCGACACCGCTAATCTTGAAAAAGCGGTTATTGACCGGATCCTGGAACTGATTCATGCGATCAAGTTGAATCCTGCACAGAGGAAAGAACTACTCCGTCGCGTGGCGGTGAGGTTGGAGCAGGAAGAGGGGGCGGATCATCGAAATGGGCAGCGTTGGCTAATGGGGGGCGGGTCGTGGACCCACGCTCTCCCACTCACCACGCTCGCTGACCTCACAACAACAGTACATTGGGCAAGAGGGTAACGTGATGTGGCTGCACCTATCGTCGCAGGAAGGCGATCCAGCGCCACAGGTTCAGCATACTCGCGAGGGAGGCCGCCACGTAGGTCAGCGCGGCCGCGGTGAGGATGCGGCGGGCTCCCTGCTCGTCTTCAGGCGACAGGTAGTTTCGTTGTTGGAGCGCCGGAAGGGCGCGCCTGAAGCTGGCGTCCCATTCAACCGGAAGTGTGACGAGGTGCACAAGCGTGGAGATTCCCATCGTTGCCATCCCAGCAGCCAGGACGAATACCCCGGCGACAGGGGTCTGAGCCAACACTGCCGCGAATGGAATGCCCATCATCACCACCCCCCCGAGCTTTTCCGCCCCGCGCGCAACCCGCACGAGTCGTGTGCGCTCCGTGAACGGCTGGTACCCCGTATGGTCTTGAATGGCATGCCCGACCTCGTGGGCGGCCACGGTGATAGCGGTGAGAGATTTCCCATTGAATTTATCGAGCGTCAGGCGGACAGCCTTGGTCTCAGGGTCGTAATGGTCGCCCACCTCGGTCGCTTCCACCTTGACCTGCTGCATGTCCAACTGATCGAGCAGGTGCCGAGCCAACTCCGCTCCAGTTCCCGGATAGTCAGGACGGGGCACACTATGCTGGGCAAACACCCGCCTGGTCCATAGTTGCGGACCGAAAATGACGAGACCGACAATGATCAACAGCAGAGCGATACGCACCCTATCCCCCCAGTCCTCTATCCCATTTCGGGCGAGGGACTCAGCCAAGGCCATCGGCAAACACCTGTGTAGGCTCGATTCCTTGTTCACTCACAATAGCACAATGGACGGATGGAAAAGACGCGTGGCGAAGGACAGCCGCCCCTAGACTCTTGCGCCCTGACGGGTATTACCGTGACTTGAGTTGCCCCCATGGGTTTGTAGTTAGGGGCCATGGAGTACCCACGAACGGCAGCCGAATTCAACCGCCAGTTCCCTATGAAGGAAGCCTGTTGGGGACTACCTGGTGAAGCTGAAATGGCCTGAGGGCTTCCGATGCCAGGATTGCCGGGAGCCCCAAGGTGTGGCTTACGTCGATACCCTCCGATGGGCAGTTGGTAAAGGTGAGATTCCGGTGACACGCGTCGGGACCGCATACCGGTTTGATCACCGCCAAGTTCGGCACCAGATGGAACGGAATGCCGTCGCCCTCCTGCGGAGGGGATCGGCGAGCGCGCCGGACGTCGAGAGCCAGCCGCGCGCTCAGCCGAAATTCGCGCGCCAATAGGGCCTTCGCAGGCACTCGCAGGGGCTTGGCTGACCGTCCTCTATGAATAGAGGGCGTGAACGATCGTGGTTGTGTTGAACAGCATCGCGTTCAAGCGGGTGTAGGCTGCGTGGCCGTAGTAGTGATCGCGCACATTCGATGACCCGGTGGAGTCTTTATAATCGGCGAGAATCCCCAGTCCCTCACTCGGGATACGGACGGCGCGGCGGGCACATTCAAGCCATCGTTCGAATCCATCAAACGGCTCCACGAGTTCCCACAGGGCTTTGTTGGACGCCTTGGCTGCATCGGTCGTCGGCACGGCATCACTGCCGGCCACGGCCAACTCCTGTACATAGTCACCGCCCCACGCAATCGGCATCTCCATCGTGATCTGGGGCAACTCCATCTTCGAGAGCCAGATTTTTCCGTCGGTACGAAGATTTCGATGGTTGACGATATGCAGCAACTTGCCGAGACCTGACGGATCCCATCCATAACGAACCGGCATGCCAAATGTGACGATGTCTAACGTCGCGCCATTGAGGCAAGAATTGGACGACAGGAGTGGCCCGATGCGTACGATCGTTGCTGCGAGTTCCGCCTCTCCTATTTGTTCGGCATAACTCGACAGCAGGCTCAACAGTTTCAGTCTGCCGCTGATCGAGCTGGGACAAAGCAAATTGGAGGTAAGTGCGAGAACTAAACCTGCCTGCCCATGGGCCTGCACGAGGATACGATCGCCCGATGACAGTCTCTGGGTTTCGCAGAGGCTGCGCAAATCGTCGAGCAATCGAATAGCCGCCATGGCCCGCCCGAGGTGATGATGTTCTGACGACCAGAGGATGCGCAGGCAGGCAATCGGTTTTGTCGCGCGTGCGTTGACGGCCTTGTGGAACGAGTCGACTGCTGCGCTGGTAAAATTTCCTGCATCGCTGTTTTGATCATCGAGCAGTTTCTTCGTGGCGTCGTCGTTCTTCAGAGGCGGTTTCAGACCGTGCGGCCCAATGAGTCCGTTCGACTCTTCACGCATGGCAGCGAGCAGCGCGTCGAGCCCGGCCACACCACGTGAATAGCCGCGCTTGAGTCCGCCGACTTCGTCCAACCGTTGCATCCCGAACACGTCGGTGCCGAGGATGGACCCATGGAGAAAGACGACCGCGCGCACGCCGGCCTGCGACAGTTTCGTCCCATGTTGGGCCATCGCATCGAGCCAAGTTGGAGACCCAGGATCTGCGCATGGCGTCAGTTCGACCATGACCAGACGCTCGCCAGGGCTCTTCCTCAACAGTTCGTCGTGCTGAAAGTTATTCTCGATCGGCATGGGAGGAGGTATCTACCGCACTCTATAGCTCACACGCAACCGGTTGCAGAATCAAAATGTATTGGCTGGCATGGCCGCCACTCTAGCCATTGGGGTTGTCACTGTCAGGGAGATACCGGATGCCAACCCGTCTCTTTCTGATTCCGATCATCTTGCTATTGTTGGTCAATTCGAGTTGCGGCGGTGGGGACAAACATCTCCCGCCCCTCAATCCACCGGAATACGGCCCCAAGAAGGTCTATACGACTCCGACTGCGCCACCCAGTTCGCCAAGAGCTTCACCGACCAAACCAGCCGAACCGGATCAGTCGCCCATAGAGTTGCCCTCACTCGAACCGGGGCCGAACGAAAAGGGCGACTGGAAGAGGGTGCCGGTCAACCCGGAGTCGCTGCAACTGCTCAAGGGAGTCACCAGCCCTTGCGAGGCTTTGTCGAAGATCGTGCAAGGCCTCGGCAGCGCGCAGGTCTTTGCCGGCGCGGAAGGACAAGCGCTCAAGAAATCGCTCGGCTCACAGGCCGAGTCGCTTGCGCGGTCCTTGGACCAACAACTCTTTGATACGTTCAAGCAGCAGCTCGGCTTGGGTGCTACCGACTGTCCCTCGCCAGCGCTTCCGGGCAAGAGCAGCTTTGACGATAGCCTTCACCCGCCTCGCCTCATGCTGGCCACGGGGCCGTCCCATGGGTCCTTTGAGCTCGCGCAGGCCACGGTGCCAGGAGAGGAGAGGGAGGGGTACCGCGTCACGAAGGGTTCAGTGAACATCGACATCCCTCCTGATTCGGTGGGAAAGAAAACCCGCGAATGGAGAGTCGAGGAGGGGAATAGGCCGAATACAGCCGTCAATCGCAACTACTTCACGCTCGTCAATG
Source organism: Nitrospiraceae bacterium (assembly GCA_035462675.1). Lineage (GTDB taxonomy): Bacteria > Nitrospirota > Nitrospiria > Nitrospirales > Nitrospiraceae > Palsa-1315. The sequence continues at coordinate 3,741 of DATHTZ010000619.1, forward strand.
GGGGCTATGCCAAAAAATGCCCCACAGCCGAAGGCGACGTCGAAGGAGACTATGAGTTGTCGTTGGTCGTTCACCAGACGATTAACGATTCCGGTACGGAGAGAACGGTGTACAACGCCCGGCGCATTCATGCCAAATTGAAAGGCCACGTCGACGACGATGCCAAGCTTCAATACGTCGACCTCGATGCCACGTTAGGGATCGGACGCGGAGGAACGGATCTACCGACGTTGTTTTCCCGTCAGCGCCAGCATGTCCTGTTTGTGCCAGATCGACGGGCTGCAGGGCTGCCGTCGCAGTTTTCCAACTGGTCAGTTATGGAATGGAATTCTGAACTGGTCGGTGCGACCGAAAGCGACTCCATGAGCATGTTGTTGCTGGCCGTGACATTGTTTTCCGGGCCGATCTATTTGGCTGCTGAAGGTCAATGGACAACATCCAACACTTGCGTCGAAATCCAGTTCACGCCGGCCAGCAAACAACGTTCGGCCGGCCCGAATCAATCGGTGCAAGTGAAGGCGGAACTGCGCACAAAGAAAGATACGGCCGTGGTACCGGCGAAGTTCAAGGAGGCGAAGGAGAAGCCGAACGAAGGGAATGGTAGGGTAACACCAAGAGAAGTGGATTCCTCACCTGGCGCTCCTGCGACATTCACCTATACCAGTCCGCCTAGGCGCGTGAGACATAGTGGCTTCGAGGTAGGCGCAATATCGCGCGCCGGTGTTGCGGACAGCAAGTGGGAACTTGGGGAGTCGTATGTTCTGGAGTTTCGCTCGAGGATCGTGTCGACGAGTCAGGTTGATCCTGCGCAATCACAGGCGTCGGCGATCATTCGTTTGGACGCTCAACACGAGGGCACATCAGGTGCTGAGCCGAAATACACCGGGCAAGGGGTGGTCGCCTATCTAACCGGTCCATTGCCGAACTGGAATGCGTGCGACCCATTGGTTCGCGGGCAAGGGACAATCCCTCTTCGTGTGTTTCAGGCCTTCATTCATGTAGACCCGCCGCAGGGCGATGCAAACGCATCCCAGGGAG
>DATHTZ010000620.1:0-13774 GCA_035462675.1 Nitrospiraceae bacterium
CCGCCCACGATCTTGCTTAACAGGCTGCGGGAAAGCTCAGTTTATACTTATGCACAATACACTGTTGGAATCTGACATATGGTGCCGATGTCGCCATAGCTCAGGATGCTCAAAAAGGCCAGACTTCTCACCCGCCCACCCTGGCGGATATTTCACCCTCCCGTCCCGAGTCTGCCAAGATAGCCTCTTCGCCCTGGAACGCGCCTTGTCCCAACCAAGGCCGCAGCCATCGAAGAGGCGAGGAGGTACCGACCGCACTTTGTGTGGGCCGGTTGCCCGTAGAATGAGTCTTGGCGGACGGAAAATCTCCTCCAGTATTTTCGACCTCCGAAGGACTTCTCCTCAACGTTGAGCCTCTGAGCGATGCGAGAACGATGCTGGCGGACTTTTTCGGCATCCTGTTAGTGCTCCGTTGTGCCGTCGCTAGAGGAGTCGGAAGGGGGAGCCGTGTCGGGAGCGGCGCGTTTGCCCATCAGCGGAGGGAGTTTGGCAAACTTGTTCATCCGCTCGTCTAACATCCCGTAGGCTTTCATTTCGGCGAAGCCGGGTTTGCGGGTCCCTTTGACCTGTGTCGTACAGGCGGATAGTAACCGTGTGGCACTCTGGGCATGACAGTGAGGGCACACCGTATCTTCCACTCTGGCATGAACGGGTTGAGTGGCGTCGAAGTGCTTTTCGCATTGTCCACAACGATATTCATAGATCGGCATGGTTAGTATCCTAACGCGGGATGAAAACCGCATTGAGCAAGAAAGCGCACTTGACCGGCCGTTGAGCTTTGCCTTATTCTACACATCTAGCTGATAGGACTTCTAGTGGTGTAGCAGGATGCTGAAAAAGTCCGCCAGCATCGTTCTCGCATCGCTCAGAGGCTCAACGTACCGAAGCGTACGCCTCGCCTCTTCGCTCACTGCGGCCTTGCTGAACGGCCTTTTTGAGCATCCTGCGCGCGATTCTTCTGTTGTCCCAGACGTGCGGACCAGTAAAGTTCTGGCGTGCCCACATAGTTTTTGTGCAGCCTGTTAAGAGGAGGATTTCGATGTCCCTGTTGATTCGTAAGTACAAGAGTGTTGGTGGAATGATGCAGGAAGAGCGGATTGATGAACCGGATCGGATCGAACGGTATATGAGGCTCTTCGACAAGGACGATATTAAGAAGCTCGAAACAGGCGTCAAGGTTTTCATCGAGAAGGATGAGTGGCAGCTCCTGCCCTAGCCATCAAAATTCATGAACGTTTCTGCGGCAATCGCTGATCCACTATGACGATGGGCCTTCGGTCGGCGGCTCGCCCCTCAGACTCTCACCGTACTAAACGAGTACGCATCGGGTCCTCAGGGCTCCGCGCGCCGGTCTTGCGACGAGCTGTCATGAATCATGCGGGCTAAGCTCTATCGCACCTCTCACTCGGCGACGAGACTTCATTCTAGATTGAGTCGGAATCTGATTACTGGTCGTGGTTGTGTCCAACCGTGCAATCGCGAGAAAGTGGCCCTGTCGTGGTCTGTCTGTGAGGTGCTGTTTCTGTGAGCTACTGGCTTCACATCGCGCGTTCGATCGATCGGGTCACGCTCCACAAGGATCGTTGTTCCGAGGTGCCGTCTACATCGATCGGTTCCTCAAGCGATTTTTGGGAAGGTGGGTGGTTCGATTACCCGGATAAAGAACGAGCGTTAGCGGCGATGGAGCAGGCTGGGACGACGGAGCAGCGCCGTTGCCCGCTGTGCAAGGCGTAAAGACGAAGTTCTGGGTTCTGAGTGCTGAGTTGAGGACAGCTCGGTTACTTCGATTTCGCCCGAACACTCAGAACTCATAACTCAAAACTCAGCACGGCTTCCTCCAATGCCACGACTTGCGCTCCTGCTGACAACGTTCATCTGGGGAGCGACGTTCCCCGCTACTAAAGCGGTGTTGGAGCAAATTCCACCTCTGTCGTTTCTGTTTCTCCGATTTCTCTTGGGAGCCGTGTTGGTTGGGGGTGGGTTTCTATTATGGAGACTTCGCTTGCATCGCGAGCCTGCCGTCTTGCGGGCGAGTGCGATCGCCACCTGCTGGCTCTTTCTCGGCTACGTGCTCCAAACGGTCGGGCTCAACTATACCACTGCATCGAATTCCGCCTTTATTACGGCACTGTATGTCGTCATTGTGCCGTTGATCCTGCGCCGATTCGGCTGGCGTGTGTGGGTGGCCACTGGAATCGCCACGGTGGGACTCTGGCTGTTGGTGAAGCCCAGTGCATCCGGGAATCTTGGCGATCTCTTAACGCTCGGCTGTGCGGTGGCGTTTGCCGCACATATCGCCTGCCTGGAACGGTTTACCCGCGAGGTCGATGCGCCATCCTTGTTTGCCTGGCAGATGATGGCCTCGGTCGTCTTATTGCTTCCTACCATGCTGATTGAACAGGCACCGGCGCAAGCATTCGCGCCGACGGCGTTGTTGCTTGTCGGGCTTGGGGTGACCGGAGGGCTTGCGACCGGAGCCTTTGCCATTCAAATGTGGGTGCAGCGTATTGTTCCCGCGCAACAGGTGGCATTGATCTTTGCGTCAGAACCGGCCTATGCAGCCGGACTTTCCTGGTACGTACTGGGCGAAACATTGGATATGCAGGGGTGGATTGGAAGCGGACTCATTTTGTTGGCGGTATTAGTGGGGGCCTTTGGGAGCGGCCCTCAGCCGCCATCGCCCGCAGTCGGTACGGTTCAGCCAGCGTAGGGGGAGACCAGAGGGATGTCTATTCTCTCGCTTCGTGCCATTGCCCTTGCCCTTCGCCTGGCTGCTAAGCGATTTTTCGATGAATCGTCATCAACAACGGTGTTACGGGGAGTCAGATGGCACAAAAATTTGGGAATGGACGTTGGGTACAGGAAGGGTTTCTGGATAATCGGGTTGATGGAACGATCGTGGGGCGGATCGTGTTTGCGGTGATTGGTCCTGTCGATATGTACTTACGGGGAAACTTCAAGCCCGATATCGCAGGGGAGATCATTCAGTTTCAGAATCGCCGGTTTGAGGACGAGGATTTTGCCGGGCAGGTGATTGGCGACATGGAAAACCCACAGATCGGGGATGTGAACCTGATCTCGTTCGACCCTCACCCGAACCTCGCTCCTCATCCGTATATCGAGTGGTTCTCGACGAGGAAGAATCACTATCGCATTGAACTGGAACCGGCAGATGCCTGGATCGTTCCTGCATCGGAGCTGGGAGAGATCGATCGGGTGAGTCGAACAATTCGTGAGGCGCTCGCTGGACGGATGGCTGAACGACCGACCCAGGAGCCTACAGAGTGGGTCTAACACACTAGAAACCGTCTCTCTCATCGTGAAGTGTATCTCATCAGAGGGGCGGAGCTGATGGCGTATAGCACAGACGGCGCGCTTCACGAACGACGATCAAAAACTACGCTATGAAACTTGGTGGTCACGCGGATACGTTGAGGGTTAGGTAAAGACGACGGTCGCAATTTCGGTACGGTCGGTATGATCTGCCGCTTGCATCCCGGTCAAACGCCGGGTGCGTTGCTGGAACCAGATATCACCAGGAGGCAGCCGAAGGGGAGAGACTAGCAGCGGATCAAACTTTCCCCAAGCTGAAGAAAGGGGTTCGAGAGGATCTGACGAGGCTTGCTCTAGCCCGAGAATGAGAGCGGCCGACACCGTCTCCATCGCTTCAGAAGAAAGAAGGGCAGCGGGCCGGCGTTCCCCAACCAACTGAACTCGTACATGAGATAGGCCCCCTTCCATCATCCCTAACCGAGCTGCTGCGCCACGGGAGAGATCCAGGATCCGGTTGTTGACGTAGGGACCACGGTCGGTGATTCGTACGTGGAGGTGTTTCCCGTTCGCTAAATTCACGACTCGCACCACACTGCCGAGCGGGAGAGTCCGATGGGCCGCGGTCAATGCCTCCATGTCGAACAATTCACCATTGGCCGCCTGCTTGCCGTGAAACGACCCGCCATACCAAGATGCCACCCCACGATCCTCAATCCCCACGTCCAATTGAGATGCTCCCTTAGGAACCCACGAACAGGCACTCAGGAGCATCCCCAGGCTGAGACCCATCGCCCATAATAGTTGCCGGCTGCTTCCGCGAGTTCTAGTTCTATGGATCATCTAATACCGCCTATTGTTTCTGGTTGAACCGGCTGTCATACAGGATCACGGCCTGTGTGTCCTTACAGTAAGGTTCGGCCGAGAGTCTTACAATACCGAAAGCGTAGCCCTAATCCCTACTATAGGATGAAGCAAATAGGAGAGACCGATAAGGAACCGTACGGTGACGAACCGACAATCTTGGCTGGTCTGGACACCTAACAAGGCTATATATAGAAGAAAGTACTTGTACCAGTCAACCCTGATTGTATTCATGCAGGCGGATTGATTGGAATCGGTCTGAAACTGTCAGACAATTCCCCAGTGCAGAGGACCGTCAGACCCCATTCGACCCACCCAATTATTATCTTGGCCGTTTGAATCACAAGCGCTATTGGAGCTGAATGATCTGAGCAAATACCCCATCCCGCTGTTTGACATAGGTCAGCCACACCCTCTCTCCTACACTGATGGCCTGAAGTGCAATCCGTTTCCCTTTTCGTACTATCCTAGTTTGGGCTGTCACCTTGGCCCCCACAGTCATATCGTCATGTTTAGTCAACGGTGTCTTGACGACAATCATATGGGGCGCTTGGGCGACGTTCACCGCAATCACCTGACCATGAACCCGATAGGTTCGCCCGCTGGCTGCCTCACTACTGATAGGCGGGGTACAGAGCAACATCAGTAGTACAGCGATTGCGAATAGTGCCCCGTTTGCTTGAAGCACCCTGGCCATTGATCGATCCCTTCAGGCAGGCCTGTTCACGCGCAAGTGGACTCTAGCAGGATGGAGAAAACGTGTAAAGCTGTAGAGTGCTGGAGGTCGATATTGACTGCCCTAATCCGACTGAGTAAGATGCCAGCCTGTTGTCTGTGAGGGTACAACGATCAACCCGACGGCAGCACTCTCCAACTCAATCGATCCAATCACCACATATGATTGAAGTCCAACAGATCACGAAGCGGTATGGGCAACATACCGCCCTCGACCGCGTCAGTTTCTCGGTTGCCAAGGGCGAGGTGTTGGCGTTCCTGGGTCCGAATGGGGCGGGTAAAACCACCACGATGCGTATCCTCACCTGCTTTATGCCGGCCACTGAAGGCACTGCACGGGTGGCGGGATTCGATTGTGCGGACCAGCCGATGGAGGTAAAACGCCAGATCGGCTACTTACCGGAGACTCCGCCGGTCTATCAGGAATTGACGGTCACAGAGTATCTTCAGTTCGTGGGCCGCCTCCGGGGTCTGGGTGGGAAAATCCTCACCTCGTCCATGCAGCGTGAAATCGAGCGGCTCGGGCTTGGCACGGTGCAACACCGACTCATTGGCAATCTGTCGCGCGGATATCGCCAGCGCGTCGGCTTGGCCCAAGCGCTGCTGCACGATCCCCCGATCTTAATCCTGGATGAACCGACCGTCGGGCTTGATCCGAAACAGATTATCGAGATCCGAGAATTGATCAAGAATTTGGCTGGATCCCATTCCGTCATTCTGAGCACCCACATTCTTCCTGAAGCGACCGCCGTGTGCCAGCGTGTTGTCATCATCAGCGGCGGGCGTATTGTGGCCGAAGACACACCTGAACAACTCTCCGCACGCCTACGCCAGTCCGAAAAGATCTCGCTGACCCTCAAATCTCCCGCCCTGGACACTGACAGCCGATTGAAGACGGTACAGGGGGTCCAGAATGTGTTCACGAGCAGCGTCTCCGGTACCTTTCTCCTAGAATGCGAACTTGGTCGGGATGTGCGGGAAGAGATCGCTCGCTTGGCGGTCACCAGTGGATGGGGGTTGCTTGAACTGAAAGCGATTTCCATGACGTTGGAAGACGTCTTCCTCCAACTGACCAGACATGAGGAAGGCCTCGCGCCGGACACAGTGGCCGCTCCAGCAGAACCGACAGGCCAACCAGCATGACACCAGTCCAGGCCATCATCGCAAAAGAGCTGCGGTCGTACTTCGTTTCTCCCGTGGTCTATGCCGTGGGAGCTGTGTTTCTCCTGATTGTGGGACTACTCGCCTATCTCTACGTGGTCTTTGCCGGAGCCCAAGCGATTCAGCTGATGCAGGTGCAGGGGAGCGCCCAGATCAATCTGAACGACTTGGTCTTCCGGAATCTGTTCGCCAGCACACGATTTATTCTCCTGATTGTCTTGCCGATCTTGACGATGCGGCTCTTCGCCGAAGAGCGCAAACTCCGCACCTTCGAATTCTTGCTGACCACTCCGGTCGGCATCAACGAAATAGTGGCCGGGAAGTTTATGAGCGTATTTCTTGTCTTTCTGGGCTTACTTGGGCTGACCGGTCTCATGCCGCTCGTGCTCGCCCTTTTCTGTGATTTCGATTGGTATCCCGTACTGACCGGCTACCTAGGACTCGCCCTGCTAGGGGCCCTTTTTCTCTCCGTCGGAGTGCTGGCGTCGGCACTGACTGAAAATCAGATCGTCGCGGCCTTTGTGAGCATCGGCTTCTTACTGGTCTTGTGGCTCCTCGCCGGTTTGGGCTCACTGCTTGGGGATACGGCCATTGGACAGGCCGTTTCATATCTGTCATTCATGGAGCACTACGACCATTTGGTGCGCGGGCTGGTCGATACGAAAGACCTTGTGTATTTTTTCAGTAGTCTGGCCTTGATGCTCTTTTTGGCTCACCGAGTCGTGGACTCGGCACGGTGGAAATGAACCTCAAATCGATTCCCCTTGGCGTGATTGGCGCGGCATTGGCTGTGGCCGGCGCGATCGGTTATAGCCTCGCTCCGGAAAAACTCTGGCTGGTTGGTCTCCTGGAAGGATTGGCTCTCCTCTGCCTCAGTATCTTTGTTGTCGTCCATTTTAGCGGCCTGAAAACCTTCTCCACCCGCCGCTCTACGCGTATGGGGGCCAACAGTCTGTTGATGATCTTTCTGTTCGTCGGCATTCTCGTTATCGTCAATTTTTTGGCTGCCCGCCACTCCATTCGTTGGGATCTGTCGGAGAACCAGAACTTCTCCCTCGCCCCGCAAACGCATCGCCTGTTGCGGAATCTTCCGCGCGAAGTGACCATTACCGTCTTCACCAGAGAAAAGGACCCCGGCTACCAATCCTACAAAGAGCGGCTTGATAGTTATCGGCAAGCCAGCCGGAAAATTTCCGTGGAGTTCTTCGACCCGGAGCGGCAGCCGAAAATCGCCCAGCAATATGGCATTACGAGAACCGATACAGCCGTGTTCGAAAGCGCTGGGCACAGCGTTCGTGTCAATGCTCCATCAGAAGTGGAACTGACCGGGGCGCTGATCCGTGTCTCTCAAGACGGCAAGAAACGCGTGCTCTTTCTCGAAGGACACGGGGAGCCGAGCCTTGACGATCGGGAGCGAACCGGACTGTCTGCGGCCAGAGAGATCTTGTTCAAGCAGGGGTACGACGTCGGCACGCTCAGCTTGCTCAAAGAGGCAGCCGTGCCGGATCATACTGCCATCCTCGTCGTAGCCGGTCCCCGCCGGCCGGTGACTGCCGAGGAACAAGAACGGATTCATGCGTATGTGGAAAAGGGCGGCCATCTCCTCCTGCTCATCGATCCGGATACGCAGGCCGACCTGAATCCTCTGCTCAAACGGTGGGGTCTGGGGGTGGGGCCCGGAGCCCTGGTCGACCTCCAAGATAGATTAGCGCAAGGCGATCTGACGTCTCTGCTTGTCCGCACGTTCACGGAGCATGAAATTACGCAGGACCTCTCCGCCGCCGTGCTGTTTCCTCTTGCGCGACATATCACGTTCGATGAACAGGTCGGCAGCGCATGGGATTATGTGCCGCTCGCCCGAACGTCCCCAAACAGCTGGGCAGAAACGGATCTGAAAGGCCGCGTCGTCAACCTTGATGAAAAAGAAGACATCAAAGGTCCCTTGCCGATGGCCGCGGCCATCGCACCAAAGCTCGCACCGGAGGAAGGCAAACCTCGGCCGGCGGTTGTGGTCATCGGTAACTCCACGTTCGCGACCAATGCCTTCGTGAATTTTCCAGGCAACAGTGACTTTTTCCTGCACTCAGCCGGGTGGTTGGCTGAAGAACGGAATATCATGGCGATCGTTCCGAAGGATTCTGCGCTTCGACCCTTTACCCCCAATCCCTTGCAGGAACGAGCCCTGCTCTATTTGCAAGTCATCCTTCTGCCGGCCACTATGTTTTTCTCCGGTATCATGGTCTGGCGCAAGCGCCGGCGCCTCTAGCCCCATGCGGTACTGGCCCACACTCGTCATGGCGCTCGTACTGGCCGGACTCGGCCTGTACCTCTATGTCATCGAGCTTCCGCAGAAAGAGTCGCACGAGCGACAAGACACCGCCGATAAGAAAGTGCTGCTCTTTGAACAGGACACCCTCTCCGGGCTCACCATCAAAACCGACCAGCACGAACTCGTGTTCGCTCGGACTCCTGAGAAGGGCTGGGTGTTGACCGCGCCTCTCAGCACCGAAGCCGATCAGCGGGAAGTCCAAAATCTGATCCGAGCCTTGGTCACAGGCACCGTGACCCGCGCCGTCGAAGACCATCCGACGAACCTAAGTCCATTTGGACTCGACAATCCGGTGACCACCATCACCGTTGCAGCCGGCGCTGCACGAGAGACCTTCTCCATCGGTGATAGCGGTCCCCTTACCTCGACCCTGTATGTCCTTCGTGAATCGGATCGTAAGGTCCTACTCACCAATCTTGCCCCTAAAGATTTCGTGAACAAAACGTTGATGACCTTTCGCCGCAAAGATCTCTTGCACCTGTCGCAAGGCGACGTCGATCGTATCCGCCTCACGTACCCGACCACCGAAATTGTGCTCTATCAAGGCCAGGAAAAACCTAAAAGCAAATGGAAGATTCGCTACCCGATTGAAGCTGAAGCCGATCAAGCGGAGGCACGGACTCTTTTGTTTAGGCTCGAAGACTTGAAGGCGATGGGCATCGTCGACCCAGGGCCTGAACGCGACGCTCTGACCAAAGCGCTCACCGTACCGAAAGTGAAAGTCACCATCCATACGGCCGAGGGCGACCAGACCGTCAAACTGTACCAACCGGACCCGGCCAGCGGCGAAGCCTTTGCAGAAACAAGTACCACTGGCCCTCTCTATCGCGTCAATCCCACCATGATTAGGGACTTGACCAAGGAACTCTTTACGTTCCAAGACAAGCGGTTGCTCGGCATCGACTCCACCGACATCGCCATGCTTTCCGTCAAAACAACGACTGAGCAATATGTCTTGATCAACCAACAGAATGAATGGGTGTTGGAAGATCAGCCGACCGAGAAGTTGGACCAACAGGCTGCCGACTTATTTGTCAGCCGCGTCGCCAATGTCCCAGCCGAGGAACGCGTGGTCAAACAGGCCGGGCCGTTGGCACCTTATGGCCTTGTGACACCGGCAGCGGAATTTATCGCCACGGGAAGGGACGGGAAGATCGCAGGGAAACTTTCGATTGGGAGTCATGCCAACGGCCTGGCCTATGCCATCGGGCAACGGATCCCTGGCCTCTTCCAGATTCGCGCCGATCTGCTCACGCAGATCCCTGTAAAGAACGACCTCTTGGCTGTCCAAACGCAGAAGATACCCTCGGGACACTAGCCAGAGCGGGGTAGTGTCTCGCGGCCTACTCGTTTCTCTTCATTGGCGGATCGTGTCCTTCTGTTGAAGAAGGTGGAGCCGGCTGGTATTCTGTTCCCACAGCATGTTGCAACCCGGTCCTCTGAGACGACGAATCTTCGGTTTGGAGAATGAGTACGGTCTCATTTTTTCTCCGAACGGACGCGTCTATCTGCCGATGGAGAAGGTGCTGGGGTATATTTTTGAAGGTCTCATTCCGAACAGCTGGCCCTCCAATGCGTTCCTAGTCAACGGGGCTCGGTTTTATCAAGACACCGGCTGTCATCCTGAGTATTCCACCCCCGAGTGCGACAACATTCTCGATCTCGTCATCCATGATAAAGCCGGTGAGCGGCTGCTTGAAGCCTGCTTGCCGGCGGCTGAAGAACGGTTGCGCGAAGAAGGTCTGTCCGGAGAAATCTACATTTTTAAGAACAATACGGATTCGCTCGGCAATACCTATGGGTGCCATGAAAACTTCCTCATGCGCCGCGACGTCGATTTTTGGAAGGTCACGGAGCAACTCATTCCCTTCTTCGTCACGCGGCAGATCTATAGCGGAGCGGGGAAGGTGTTGAAAGTATCGGGCAAACCGCAGTATTTCATCTCGCAGCGAGCACAACACATTCACGAGAAGACGTCCTCTTCGACCACCTCCTCGCGCAGCATCATCAATACCCGGGACGAGCCGCATTCCGATGCGGAACGATACCGGCGGCTCCATATCATCGTCGGGGATTCCAACATGTCGGAATTCGTGACCTATTTGAAGGTCGGCACGGCGACGTTGGTGCTGTCCATGATCGAGGAAGGGTACGCAGTCCAAGGGATGGAGTTTGAGGACCCAGTGAAAGCCATTCGGGAGGTGTCGCGCGATCCTACGTTGAAGCGCAAGATTAAGTTGGACGATGGTCGCCAGCTGACGGCGGTCGAAGTCCAGCGGGTCTATCTGGATCGAGCGCAGGCCTATTTGGCTCAACAGGAGCATGATCCGATCCTCGACGATGTGTGGCAGCGATGGGCCATGGTGCTGGATAAGCTGGAAGAGGACCCGATGCAGCTCGTGCGCGAGATTGATTGGGTGACCAAGCGCCATCTGATCCAGTCCTATATCGACAAGAAAGGCTGCGGTTGGGATGATCCACGGGTGTTCCTGCTCGATCTTCAATTTCATGACGTCAAACGGACGCGTGGGTTGTACTATCTGATGGAGTCCCGTGGTCTGATCGAACGAGTGGTGGAGGAGGAAGCGGTCCAACGGGCCATGTCGACTCCACCACAGACCACGAGGGCGAAGGTGCGCGGCGATTTCATCCGGTTTGCCCGCGCGAAGAATCGGTCCTATACGGTCGACTGGACCTATCTGAAGCTCAATGGCTACTGGGAAGAAACGATTCTCTGTATGGACCCCTTCAGCGCCGTGAATCGGCGTGTGGATGAGTTACTCTCGCAGGTGGCGGGGCTACGGTTCTACCGATGATGATGGCTCTCAAACAGACGCATGCGCGAATCTCACGGCTGGACCGAACGCTGATTATAGCCGTCGTGTTGCTGTCCAGCATTTTCCCCGTCGAGTTGTTTTCCAATACACCTCCAGCTCCGAAGGGCCACGATGGGCAATACAGCGGTAAGCAGGGGCAGGTGCTGGTAGTCAAGGTGAAGGGCGAAGATCAGGCGACGGAAGTGAATGGGACCTTTCTGAAACGGACGATTCCATTTTTTCGTGAATTTAGACCTGGGGAGCCGGCCGGCTATATCGGGTTGCTCGGGATCGACATGCAGGACGAGCCGGGGACCTATGACCTGGCCGTTGAAGTGAAGCAGGGCGAACAGGCGAAACAGTTGAGCTTCAATGTCCTGGTGGCCAAAGAGAAGTTTATCGTCGAGCATTTGACGTTGCCGAAAGAAAAGGTCGATCTGGACGAGAAGGGCGCGGCACGGTGGAAAGCCGAGCAGGATCAAGTCAAGCAGGCGCTCGCAGAGAACTCACGGCTGAAGTTATGGCACAGCAACTTTGTGGAACCAGTAAATGGCAAGCGTACCGGTATTTTCGGCAGCGTCAGAATCATGAATGGCAAACCGCGCAATCCGCACAATGGGGAGGATATCGGCGCGCCGCTGGGGGCCGATGTCGTGGCGACGAATGATGGAATCGTTCGTATCACGGTCGATCATATTTTCTCCGGCAAGGGCGTCTTCGTCGATCACGGCCTTGGGTTCTATACGATGTATTTCCACCTGTCGGAGATTCTGGTCAAAGACGGAGACTTGGTCACAGCAGGGCAAATCATCGGTAAAGTCGGTGCGACTGGCCGCGCCACCGGCCCGCATCTCCATTGGGGTGCCAAACTCAACGGCGCCCGCGTGAATCCCTATTCGCTGCTCGATTTACCGTTCAAGAATGGTGTAACGCCTCCCACTGCTGCGACGGTTCCCACTCCTGAAACCGCACCGGACTCGCAAGCCGTTTCCATCAAAGAATAGTTCAAAAAAAGCGGGTGCGTCAGGGCTCAACCTCTCTCGTGCCCTCCGGACTGAATCTTGCGGATGCGGCAGGATGGAGGCGTTGAGGGAGACTCGAAGTCATTCAGTGATCCTCCTCGGACGATCAATGTCGATTGACGACGTGAGATGCCAGGTCAAGCAACGACCCCATCGGCCGAAAAGCCAGATCATTCACCCCCCCCCAGCCAAAATCCCTATCTTCAATTCCAGCTCGCGATGAAGACGATCAGTGGGTTCTCGCTTCAGCATGAGCTGCTAAGGCCGGTGTCTTCGTCACGGGCGACAAAGACTTGCTGGATGTGGCAAACGAAGTCCGTGGTTTGACGATTACCGATCCACGCGGCTTCTGGAATCTCGTGAAGAAACGGACGAAGAAGTAAACGCCCACGTTGGTGATTCCGAGCCTTCGTTTTCTGGTCCGTGAGAGCTAGATATTCAGAATGTCCCCGGCTTCTCTCCCAGATGTCCTTTATTTCTCGATCTTCTGCGCTTCGAGTTAGCAAAAGCTTCAACATCTTTCTCTCCCGACCGCAAGAAGTCCAGAAAGTCCACTTCCTTGTATTTGCATGTCTGACATATGCTAAGGAGAACCAGGTAGTCACGAATGCCATTTTCTGAAGTGACCCCCGCAATTGTGTGACGAAGCATCGCAAAGGCTTTGACCGCGCGTTCGGCATTGTTGTTGTTCCAGGGCACGCCGTCGTGAGCCAGAAATGTGAACAGCTTGTCTCTATTTTTCTCAAAACGTTCCTTGAACGTTTCCGCCGACTTACTTTGAAGATTGGTGCCTGAGAGTCGCCTGTAGAAGCGATCTACGGATACGAGATGTTTTCTCAAGAAATGGCTTTTCAGGCCATGCCGATCAACGGTTTCCACCATCGGCTTCACCAAGTCGGCAAAACCCTTTACGAGTCTTTTCAGTTCCTCGTCGTAGGGATATTTCAGGACCGCATCGTTCAAATCGCGGATTAGGTGAATCAAACACTTTTGTTGCGGGCAAGGGATTCCATCGTAGGCTGCATAGAAGTCCGAGACCAAGACGCCAGTGAAGTCCTTGAGCAAGCTCTGCGGAGTGCTGCCCTGGCGGGTCTCGCTATAGACATAGGCCACTTCTTCCATATTCGCGAAGACCCACACAAACCCGTCCTTGCCTTCTACGCTGATCTTCGTCTCATCGGCGTGGATCAATTGGCCATTGCACAGCCGTTTGATCAGCGCATCGTAAGTTCCTTTGTATGTCTCCGCCGCCTTCGCCTTGAAGCGATTTGTCGTTCCAATCCTCAGATGGGCGCCGAACAACTTGTTCAGGCTGCGGTCAACACTTTCCTGTGGTATCCGTAGCCCGATATTCTGGTATACCGAGTATGCAACGATCTCAGGACCAAACTTGCTGCGCGTCCATCCCATTTTTTCAGGGGAGAAAGTGGCTCCGCAGCCCTGACACTTGTACCGGTGGAATCGGTAGAGGATGATCCATCTCTTTATGCCATGCCGCATAAACTTGAGATCAAGAATGCTTTTGCTCTTTTTTCCCCATGCCCAGAAGTTTGTCGATCCACACTTTTGGCAACAAC
>DATHTZ010000621.1:0-3014 GCA_035462675.1 Nitrospiraceae bacterium
GAGACAGGAGTTTTTTATCTTTTCCCTATTCGTCAGCGCGCTGATCTGGTTCAAGCATAAGGATAATATCGTCAGGCTGTGGAGGGGGACGGAGAGCAAAATAGGGAAAAAGAAGCAGGAATTAGAAGAATAGGGAGGGGAGGAGCGGCCAGGTGCTCTCCTTGCTCGCAGAACGCGCACGGTGAAACTGTGCTCGTTCGATGCACGCAGTTGAGGGCAGCCTTGGCCCCTCCTTAACGAGATGCGGAAACAAATGGAAGGCCCTTGTTCGACGGCTGTAGTGGGAACAACGCGAGTGCCATTTCAAGAGAGAGAGGCGAGCAACCTTCAGGCGCTCCTCTGACCAGACGCGTCCTGCCAGGTTTCCAAATGACGAGTTCGGCGGTAGCCGGTGAAGGAGCCCGATGGCGTTCAGTGAGCTTGAACTCAAGCGGATCGAGCAAATCATTGGGGAGTTCTGCCGGAAGCGAAGCCCAGCACATCTCAAAGACAAGCTGCTTCTTGTATTCGGTCAAGTGCCATACAGAATTCTGACTATCAGCCATAAGCCGAGTGTTGGTTGGATTGGCAGAGGCTGTCATTGAACATTCACCATTGAGAGTTTGCGCTTCGCACGCGTGGCACGAGTATTTAGCCCGCATTACTCACGAAGGCTTCTACTGCAACCGCCGATACGCCGCTGCGACAAGCCTGACGGCAGGCGGGCTCGCCGCTCGGTCGGTCAACATACTGCTTCAAGTATGCCTTCCTCCCTCACGGCTCCGCGCGCCCGTCTCACTTGGCGTCTCAGCGGTTTCGCCACGAACCCTCGTGAATAATGAGGGCTGGGACCGTCATCGAGCGACCGCTCCGCTGGTCTGCTTTTTCGAGTGACCGCAAGTGTGAATCAGTCAGGTTGTCGCGGCCACGGGTGATGGCAAGTCCAAACTTGTGTGTTTCTTCAATCCTAGCGGAGAGCCCCATCGCTCTATCTCTCGCATCACTGCACCTATCATGATATAGTCAGTTTGATGATAGCGCAGATCAGACGGAGGAACACCATGCCCATTATCAAGCCGATCTCAGACCTCAGGAACAAGACTAATCACATCTCTGAATTGGTCCATACGAGCCATGAGCCTGTGTTCATCACCAAGAATGGCGAAGGCGATATGGTGCTCATGTCATTGGCGAAATACGGAGAGATGGAACGGACGCTGGAGCTCTATGGGAAGTTGGCTGTGGCGGAGGCACAAACGACGGCAGGCAATCGAGGACGCCCGCTCAACCGCGTCATGACTGACCTGAGGAAGCGCATCCCGGCCTTCAAGTAAGTATACCGTCCGTCTCTTCTCCATCGCCGAGCAAGACTTGGTTGAATTGGTCTCGTATCTGGCAGAGGAGAACCCACGGGCCGCCGCTGAAGTCCTCGACCATATCGAAGCCCTGTTGCACACATTCGCTGCCCACCCGTTCACCGGTCGCGTGCCCCACGATCCAAAGCTCATGGCACTCGGATATCGCGCCCTCGTCGTCGACAACTATCTGGCTTTTTACAAGGTCAGGGGCAAGGTCATCTTGGTCTATCGTATTCTTCATGGCGCGCGAGACATCATGCACTTGCTGTCAGAATAGGGGGATCGAGGCGGCCAGAGGTTGTCAAGAAAAACTTGGCCAGGAAGTCTTTGAGATTGATTGAGAGAGGGCCATCGTCGTTCGATCATCGTGCAGACGTCGGTACCACATGAGGTTGATGCGCCATGCCATTGCGGTGGCTGCAGGTCAAACAGAGACTTCGTTGGCGAGGTGGTGCGAGAAATCGATGCTGATCCACTGCTTCTTAGGCTGACCGCAAGTGCATACAGGTCAGGCTGTCGCGCAAATGTATGATTACAAGACCCACCCCATTTGCCCGACCCCATTTGCCTTGCACAGGCCTGCTTTTTCGGCTGAGCGCAAGCGCGTACCTGTCAGGCTCTCGCAGCCATGTGTGATTGCAAGACTTACCAGTTAGCCTTGGTTGTAAGCCTTCAGAAAAGATTCCCGACCGACCAAGGAGGGATGAGATTCCTGCGAGGCAACTCGATACTGCCGTTGCCTTGATCAAGATCAAAGACTGGTTACAGAAATTATTCTGAGGTGTAAGTGATGGCCCAACCATATCTTTTGGCCTCGATAACACGCTCTATTTGTTTTATTGCTAAGGGGTTGGCGTTCATAAATCCACTCAAGGTATCGTTCATTCCCCTATTATCTTTTGATTCTGAACGGATGAACATGGTCTGGTCTGGCATGTGTTACCTCCTTAGGAAAAGAATCTAATTGCCTCATACACAGCCTTGCTGTTGCTAAGCTCACCCGTTAGCCTATCAAGCTCTTGCTGCTGTCGAAGGCGCAGCTGTCCGTATGATTTCTTTTCCGGACCTGTCGGGGCTTTCCCAGGGTTAGGCAGGTCAGGAAGCAGTCCTGTCCCTTCCTCTACAGTCTTGAGTGCCTCTATAAGAGTGTTTGAGAAGTTCTGAATAGAACTTTAGTTTCCCAAAATCGTTGAGGCTATATTTGGCCAGGCTTTGTTTTAAGGCGGCGTCCGCAGAAACAACGCCGTTTGGGTCTTGCTTATAGAAGTCGATATTTGGAAATACATAATTCTGGGCCATTGTGTTCAAATCCACCAGGAGTTGTTGTGCTCTTGTATTGCTAGGCTGGCCCTTCAAGACTCTTTGAACATCGTAGACTATTTCAGAAACCAGCGGTGCGTTTGCCCCACCAAGTGACGACAGAAATTGGTTTTTTCTCAATTCTCCATTTGGGTCCAGCCTTGCTAGCATTGCAAGCCGAACATCTCTCTGGAGTGCAAGCAAGGTAGCGGCGTCACCGGTTGCAAAATACTGAAGGTGCTTATAAGGCAAGCTTGGTCCACCCGTATTCTTAGGTGACTCAACGGCCCCCGTATCAAAAGTCGCGAGGAGCGATGACATTTTCATCTTATGAATTGGTGGGGTAGAGGTGTCCTTTTCGTATGATATGGGGACCAG